>NZ_JASCOY010000119.1:0-12925 GCF_029960075.1 Pseudomonas sp. PS02290 | reverse complement strand
CGCGAAGGCTGTGGTCCGGCCGGTAAGCGGTCGGCGGATGTACCGGCCTCTTCGCGAGCAAGCTCACTCCTACAGTTTGATGGGGATTGATCCGTTAGATATTAGTGGCGCACCCAGAGCATTTACTGTGCCGATCCGGTTCTGCGGGTAGACGCTTGATCCCTGTAGGAGTGAGCTTGCTCGCGAAGGCTGTGGTCCGGCCAGTAAGCGGTTGGCGGATGTACTGGCCCCATCGCGAGCTAGCTCACTCCTACAGTTGATATAGGTCGGGTCAGTTGGAGTGGGTGACTTGAGGAGCATTTACTGAAACGCAGCCCGGTACTCACTCGCCGTTGAGCCGACTGACTGTTTGAACCGGTTGCTGAAGTGGCTGGCGCTGGCGAAGCCGCATTCCAGGGCGATCTCGCCAAATGGCTTGCGCGTCGAGCGCAGCAGCTCCCGGGCGCGGTTGAGGCGTCGGGCGAGCAGATATTGATGGGGCGGCAGGCCGAAGCTTTCGCGGAACATCCGCGCGAAGTGGTATTCCGACAACGCGCACATGCCCGCCAACTGTCCAAGGCTTAACGGCTCGGCCAGATTCAGCTCGATGAACTCCACCAACTGACGGCGCAGGTGCGGCGCCAATCCGCCCTTCAAGCGTAACCCTTCGCGCAGTCCCACCTGGCGCAGGACCATGTGATCGAGCAGCTCGTGGGCGAGACTGCTGGTGAGCATGCGTTCGCCGGGCTCGCTCCAGTCCATGCGGATCAGGCGATGAAAGCGCTCGGCCTGCAACGGATCATCCAGAAACGTGTGCTCCTGCAACGCCAGCTGGCGTGGCTCGCGATCCAGCAGCGTGACGCAATTGAGGGCGAACTGTTCGGGGCTGATGTACAGATGCGCCAGGCGGATTTCCCCGTTCACCACCCAGGAAGACTGATGGCCGGCTGGCAATGTGCAGATCTTGTCCGGGGCGCCTTTCTTGTCTGGCTGATCGCGGCGGAACGTCCCGGTGCCGCCGTCGATGTAGCACGACAGGGTGTGGTGCGTCGGCGCGTGGTAGTTCTGCGCGTCGTGGCGGTTGTTCCACAGCGCCGCCATCACCCCGTCGCCCAGGGGCGCGCATTTCTCCAGTTGCGCGTGGGGCGAGCTGTTCAGGGATTGAAAAACCTGGATGGTTTCGAGTGACGACATGGGGGACTCCTCTACGCCTCGCATCCTACTCCGCCCCAAGCCGCCTGCCAGCGGGGTGACGATCAAATGCGCAAGTTTCTGCAAGTGAGTGCAGACCCGCGCCGCCAGACTGAGGCTCCACTGGAGAGCCTGACATGAACATCACGTTGTATCTGCTGACCGTTTTGATCTGGGGCACGACCTGGATCGCCTTGAAACTGCAACTGGGCGAAGTCGCCATTCCGGTGTCGATCGTCTACCGCTTCGGCCTCGCGGCGCTGATCATCTTCGCCCTGTTGTTGGCGACCGGGAAACTGCAGAAGGTCAATCGGCGCGGGCAGCTCATTTGTCTGGCGCAAGGGCTGTGCCTGTTCTGCGTCAACTTCATGTGCTTCTACACCGCCAGCCAGTGGATCCCGACCGGTCTGGTGGCGGTGGTGTTTTCCACTGCGACACTGTGGAACGCGCTCAATGCGCGGATCTTCTTCAAGCAGAAAATCGCGCGCAACGTGGCGGTGGGCGGCACGTTGGGCCTGATCGGTCTGGCGTGCCTGTTCTGGCCGGAGCTGGCCGGGCACAGCGCCAGTCGCGAGACCTTGATCGGCCTGGCGCTGACCCTGCTCGGCACGCTGTGTTTCTCGGCGGGGAACATGCTTTCCAGCCTGCAACAGAAGGCCGGACTCCGCCCGCTGACCACCAATGCCTACGGCATGCTGTATGGCGCGACGATGCTGGGCGTGTATTGCGTGCTGAGCGGCACGCCGTTCGCGTTTGAGTGGAACGCGCGGTACATCGGCTCGTTGCTGTATCTGGTAATCCCGGGTTCGGTGATTGGCTTTACGGCTTACCTCACTCTGGTCGGCCGCATGGGCCCGGAGCGCGCGGCGTATTGCACGGTGCTGTTCCCGGTGGTGGCGTTGAATGTGTCGGCGTTTGCCGAAGGCTACCAATGGACCGCCCCCGCGCTGATGGGGCTGGTGCTGGTGATGGCCGGCAACGTGCTGGTGTTCAGGAAGCCGAGGGTGGTTGTGCCGGTGGGCGCGAAGCTCGCGTGAGGGCTAGCGGGCGCAGAGCGCCGGGAGCGGCATTCCCACGGGGACCGTGGGAACAATCATATCTCGAGTGAGCCCACCCTCACGTGGGAGCGAGCTTGCTCGCGAAGGCTTTCTCGGAGCCACCAGAGAACGAGGCTGACTGCCCCGGCCCCTTCGTGACCAAGCTCACTCCTACAAGGGCTCACTCCCACTAGAACTGTGACGCTCAGCCCTTCCACACCTGCCCATTCACCAGATCCTGCGGCTTCTCGCCCAGCAGCGCGGCGCGCAGGTTGGCGTAGGCGCGGTCGGCCATGGCCTGGCGGGTTTCGTCCGTCGCCGAACCGATGTGGGGCAGCGTCACCGCGTTGCTCAGCGCAAACAGCGGCGATTCAGACAGCGGCTCTTTTTCGTACACGTCCAGACCGGCGCCGCGAATGGTGCCGTCCTGCAGCGCCTTGATCAGCGCCGGTTCGTCGACGATCGGACCGCGGGCGATGTTCACCAGAATCGCGCTCTTCTTCATCAGCGATAGCTCACGGGTGCTGATCAGGTGCGTGGTCTTTTCGCTGAGTGGCACCACCAGACAGACGAAATCCGACTCAGCCAGCAACTGATCCAGCGTACGGAATTGCGCGCCCAGTTCCTGCTCGAGGGCGGTCTTGCGGCTGTTGCCGCTGTAGAGGACGGGCATGTTGAAGCCCAGACGACCGCGTCGTGCGACCGCTGCGCCGATGTTGCCCATGCCCACGATGCCCAGCGTCTTGCCGTACACATCAGTGCCAAAGTGCGGTGCTTCGATGCTGCGCTTCCAGTTGCCGGCCTTGGTGTAAGCGTCCAGTTCGGCGACGCGGCGGGCGCTGCTCATGATTAACGAGAAGCCCAGATCGGCCGTGCTTTCCGTCAGCACGTCGGGGGTATTGGTCAGCATGATCCCGCGTTCAGTGAGGTAGCCGACGTCGTAGTTGTCGTAGCCGACCGAAATGCTCGACACCACTTCCAGCTGCTTCGCATTCTCCAGTTGCTCACGGCCCAGCTTGCGACCGGCGCCAATCATGCCGTGGCTGTGGGGCAGGGCTTCGTTGAACTGCGCGTTCAGATCACCCTTTTTCGGGTCGGGGATGATCACGTTGAAATCTTGCTGCAGGCGCTCGGCCATTTCCGGGGACACGCGGCTGAAGGCAAGGACGGTCTTTTTCATCGGATAGCTTCTCTCGGCAGGTCAGAAGGGCAATGCGTAGCACGCTAACATTCTTGCCGAGGGATTGGCAGGGTTCCGCCGTAACGCTCACGTGATGACTAAACCGTCTCCGGCAACACATGGGTCTGCAGGTCCGCTTCATGGGCGGCCATGATTTCCGGCAGGGACCCGCGCAGGTACTCGACCCAGGTTTTGATCTTCGCATCCAGGTACTGCCGCGACGGGTAGATCGCGTACAGGTTCAGCTCGTGGGAGCGGTACTGGGGCAGTACTCGCACCAGCGAGCCATTACGCAAACCCTCGATCGCCGAGTAGATCGGCAGAATCCCGATGCCCATGCCGCTGCTGATCGCTGCCTGCATGGCGTCGGCCGAATTCACCAGAAACGGCGAGTTGCCGATGGTCACGGTTTCCTGACCTTCCGGGCCGTCGAACGCCCACTTTTCCAGCGGGAACACCGGGCTGACCAGACGCAGGCAGGCGTGATTGAGCAAGTCGGCCGGTCGATGCGCCATGCCGAACGCCTTGATGTAGGCGGGCGAGGCGCAAACGATGCTGTAGGTGATGCCCAGTCGCTGGGACACAAAGCCCGAATCCGGCAGCTCGCTGGCGAGCACGATGGACACGTCGTACCCCTCTTCGAGCAGGTCCGGGACGCGGTTGGTCATGGTCAGGTCGAACGACACGTCCGGGTGATTGCGCCGGTAGCGGGCAATCGCGTCGATGACGTAGTGCTGGCCTACGCCGGTCATTGAGTGGACTTTCAGCTGCCCGGCCGGGCGCGCATGGGCGTCGCTGGCTTCGGCTTCCGCTTCTTCCACGTAACCGAGGATCTGCTCGCAACGCAGCAGGTAACGCTTGCCCGCTTCAGTCAGGGCGATGCGTCGCGTGGTGCGGTTGAGGAGTCGGGTTTGCAGGTGGGCTTCGAGGTTGGAGACAGCGCGCGAAACGTTTGCGGTGGTGGTGTCCAATTGAGCGGCAGCAGCGGTGAAGCTGCCCGCCTGCGCCACGCAAGTGAAGGCGCGCATGTTTTGCAGAGTGTCCATTGGCCGTTCTCAGGTGAGATAGCAAATTGTGACATGAAGTAACTGATCCATGTCAGCCATACCAAAGGATTATCTCCTGTTCGGTAACAAAGATTCGCAGAAGTCCCGGCTTATCGCCGGACTGGACGCCCCCTAGAATCGCCGCATCACCGATTCCCCCTCCATTCAGGTAATTGCAGCAGTGCCGCGTCGTCTCGTCAGAGGGCTCAAGCCCCTCAGTGTGTGGGCTTTAACGTTACTCATCAGCGGCTGCATCGGAACTGGCGGAATCGCCCCACAAGGCACAGCGTTGTCCCCCGACGCGCTGGCCACCGACGACGCCATCAAGGCGGCCGACACAGACGCCCACTGGCCGGCCGGTCAGTGGTGGCGCGCCTATGGCGACGAACAACTCAATCGCTGGATCGAACTGGCCGCGCTCGGCAGCCCCAGCCTGGCGATTGCTGCCGCGCGGGTGCGTCAGGCCAAGGCCATGGCGGGCATCGCGGAATCGGCGGAATCCGTGCACATCTCCGGCGACAGCACGCTGAAACGCCACAACTGGCCGACGGATCAGTTCTACGGTCCGGGTGAGCTGTCGAACACCAGCACGTGGGACAACAACGCGTCGCTGGGCCTGAGTTATTCCCTTGATCTGTGGGGCCAGGAGAGCAACCACTCCGAACAGGCGCTGGACATGGCGCACATGAGCGCGGCCCAGGAGCGTCAGGCGCAGCTGGAATTGCAGGACAATATCGTCCGCGCGTATATCCAGTTGTCCCTCAACTACGCCCAGCGCGATATCGCCGAAGCGACCCTCGCGCAACAGCAGCAGATCGTTGATCTGGCCCAGCGCCGTCTGAAAGGCGGCATCGGCACCCATTTTGAAGTCAGCCAGGCCGAAGCCCCGTTGCCCGAAACCCATCGTCAGATTGACGCGCTGGACGAGGCAATTGCCCTGAGCCGCAATCAGATCGCCGCGCTGGCGGGCAAAGGCCCGGGCGAGGGCGCACGTCTTCAGCGCCCGACGCTGTCGCTGAATGCCGCGTTGAAACTGCCGTCGGCGTTGCCGGCCGAATTGCTCGGGCAGCGTCCGGATGTGGTGGCCAGTCGCTGGCGGGTGGCGGCGCAGGCGCGGGGCATTGATGTGGCCCATGCCGGGTTTTATCCGAACGTCGATCTGATGGGCAGCCTCGGTTACATGGCCACCGGCGGCGGCATGCTGGAATTCCTCGCCGGCAAGAAATTCAATTACAGCGTGGGCCCGGCGATCACGTTGCCGATCTTCGACGGCGGGCGTTTGCGTTCGGAGCTGGGCGTAGCCTCCGCGGGCTATGACGAAGCCGTTGCGCAGTACAACCAGACCCTGGTGATGGCGCTGAAGAGCATTTCCGATCAATTGATTCGCCGCGAGTCGATGGAAAAGCAGCAACAGTTCGCCGATCAATCGGTAGCCGCCGCGCAGAAAACCTACGACATCGCGATGGTCGCCTATAAACGCGGCCTGACCGATTACCTCAATGTGCTCAACGCGCAGACGCTGTTGTTTCATCAGCAGCAGGTGCAGCAACACGTCCAGGCCGAACGCCTGACGGTGCACGCGGAGTTGGTGGTGGCGCTGGGGGGAGGGTTGATGGCGGGCAATGATTCGCCTGCGCCGGAAAGGACCGCTGCGCCGAAAATGCCGGTGTCGCTGGCGGTGTTCGATAAATGAAACGCTCTGGCAGGGCCCGGCGATGAACGCGGCTCTCGACTGGCTCAAATCCCTCGAATGGCGTCGCGGCCTTAATGACTGGGCGCGCAGCGATGGCGTGACGTGGATCTACATCGGCAAGGTGCTGACCGCGGCGTTCCTCACGTACTGGATCGCCATGCGCCTGGAACTGCCGCAGCCGCGCACGGCCATGATCACCGTGTTCATCGTCATGCAGCCCCAGAGCGGTCAGGTGTTTGCCAAGAGTTTCTACCGCTTGCTCGGCACGCTCGCCGGGTCAGTAGTGATGGTCACGTTGATGGCGCTGTTCGCGCAAAACAGCGAGCTGTTCCTCGGCAGTCTGGCGATCTGGGTCGGCTTCTGCTGCGCCGGGGCCGCGCGCTATCGCAACTTCCGCGCCTATGGTTTTGTGCTGGCCGGCTACACCGCCGCAATGACCGGGCTGCCCGCGCTCGCTCACCCCGATACCTCATTTATGGCGGCCATGTGGCGGGTGCTGGAAATCTCGCTCGGCATCGTTTGTTCGACGCTGGTCAGCGCGGCGATCCTGCCGCAAAGCGCCGGCGCGGCGATGCGCAACACCTTGTATCAGCGCTTTGGCACCTTCGCCCAGTTCGTCATCACCGGCCTGCGCGGCGAGAGCGATCCGGCGTCGTTCGAGGCCAGCAACGTGCGCTTCATCGCCGATGCCGTGGGACTCGAAGGCCTGCGCGCGGTCACGGTGTTCGAAGACCCGCACATGCGCCGTCGCAACGGCCGATTGAATCGCCTGAACAGCGAATTCATGACCATCACCACGCGCTTCAACGCCCTGCATCAATTGCTGGAACGCTTGCGTCGACGCGGTGTGACACCGGCCGTTCAGGCCATCGAGCCCGGCCTGACTGCGCTGACTGGATTGCTGGAGCCTTTCGCCGGTCGCGCGCTGACCAACGCCGACGCCGCGCTGCTCGCCAATCGGTTGAGCGTGTACAAGGCCGACTTGCCCGAGCACGTGCGCAGCCTGCGCGCCGAGTTCGTCAAGACCGAGCCTGGCGACGATGACCTGCTGGATTTCCATACCGCTTACGAATTGCTGTATCGCTTCGTCGACGACATGCACGACTACGCCCAGACCCATGCGTCTCTGGCCGATCACAACCATGCGCGGGAGAAGTGGGTCGAGCCGTTCGTCTCCACCACCAGTTGGCTGTCTTCGCTGGCCTCCGGCGTGCGCGCGACCTTTATTCTCGCGGTCATGTCGGTGTATTGGGTGGCGACGGCATGGCCGAGCGGCGCGTCGATGACCCTGGTGTCCGCCGCCACGGTGGCGCTTTCCGCGACGACGCCGAACCCGAGGCGCATGTCGTTTCAGATGGCGTGCGGGACCTTTCTGGGGGCGGTGCTGGGTTTTTTCATCACCTTTTTCGTGCTGCCGCGCATCGACGGTTTCCCCCTGTTGTGCATGGTGCTGGCGCCGGTGTTCGTGCTCGGCACCTTCCTGACCACGCGGCCGCAATGGGTGGGATACGGACTGGGGCTGCTGATTTTCTTCAGCATCGGTTCGGCGCCGGACAACCTCACGGTCTACAACCCGTATGCGTTCATCAACGACTACATCGCCATGGTCCTCGGCATGCTGCTGTGCGCGGCGGCGGGGGCGATCATTCTGCCGCCGAACAGTCGCTGGCTGTGGCAGCGGCTGGAAGGCAATCTGCGTCAGCAAGTCAGTTTCGCCATCAGCGCGCCGCTGCGCGGAATCCGCTCCAGCTTCGAAAGCCGCACCCGTGACCTGATGCATCAGGCGTATGGCCTAGCCGCTGGCAAACCCGAGGTGCAACGCAACCTGCTGCGCTGGATGTTCGTGGTGCTGGAGATTGGCCACGCGATCATCGAGTTGCGCCGCGAGCAGGACATCCTGCCGGTGCACCCGAGCTATGCCGAATCGCAACCCTGGCGGCAGGCGATTCGCGCCATGGGCCGCTCGCTGATTCGCCTGTTCATCCAGCCTGATCGCCACAACCTGGCGCGCAGCCTGTCGGCCGTCGATCACGCCATCGTCTGCGTGCAGAACACCGACGAGCCCTTCGCACCGCACTTCGACACCTCGGCGTTGCGCCGGGTGAAAAGCTACCTGCACTTCATCCGCACCTGCCTGCTGGACCCGCAATCGCCGCTGGCAGGCGCTGCGTCAGAGCCGGCGTCTGTGGCCTCGCCCCAAGGACAACTCAATGCCTCGTGAACTCGCCTTCCACGGCGTGTACATGCCGACCGTGACCGTCATGTTTCTGGTCGCGATGGTGCTTTCCTGGGCGCTGGACCGCTTTATGTCCGGCCTCGACCTGTACCGTTTTTTCTGGCATCCGGCGCTGCTGCGTCTGAGCCTGTTCAGCTGCATTTTCGGCGCCATGGCGCTCACTGTTTACCGTTGAGGCACGTTGGTTGAGATGAAAAAGCTCTTCAGTCTGATCGCGACTTTGTTGATTCTGGCGCTGGCCATCTGGATCGGCCGGCTGCTGTGGATTCATTACATGGACACGCCATGGACCCGCGACGGCCGGGTGCGCGCCGACGTGATCAACGTCGCTGCCGATGTCAGCGGCGTGGTGATCGATGTGCCGGTGAAGGACAACCAGCCGGTCAAAAAAGGCGACCTGCTGATGCAGATCGACCCTGAGCACTATCAGCTGGCGGTGAAGCAGGCCGAGGCCATGGTGGCGTCACGCAAGGCGACGTGGGAGATGCGCAAGGTCAACGCCAATCGGCGCAAGGACATGGACGCCCTGGTGATCTCCGCCGAGAGCCGCGAAGACGCCAGCAACGTCGCCACCTCCGCCCAGGCGGATTATCAGTTGGCGGTCGCCCAGCTCGAAGCCGCGCAGTTGAACCTGCAACGCACCAAAGTGCTGGCGGCGGTGGACGGCTACGTCACCAACCTCAACGTGCATCGCGGCGACTACGCGCGCATCGGCGAAGCGAAGATGGCCGTGGTCGACAGGAATTCGTTCTGGGTCTACGGCTTCTTCGAAGAAACCAAACTGCCCCACGTCAGGGTCGGCGATCCGGCGGACATGCAGTTGATGAGCGGTGAAGTCATGAAGGGCCACGTCGAGAGCATCGCCCGCGCCATCTACGACCGCGACAATCCGGAGAGCCGCGAGCTGATCGCCGACGTCAACCCGACGTTCAACTGGGTACGACTGGCCCAGCGCGTGCCCGTGCGCATTCACCTGGATCACGTGCCGGAAGGGGTTGTGCTGGCGGCGGGGATCACCTGCACGGTGATTGTGAATCCTGAGCAGGAAGGATTGGTGCAGTAACGCCTGCGATCCATGGATACTGGAAGTAAGCCTTCGCGAGCAAGGTGGAGCGCCACCCCGGTTGCACACAAAGGATCGGAGTGGACTCGGCATCTCTTACTCGCTCACAGCTTCGAGTGGACGCAGGACTTGTGGGAGCGAGCTTGCTCGCGAAGACTTCAGCCCGGCAGCTAAAAATGCTGCGGATGTACTGGCCCTTTAGCGAGCAAGCTCGCTCCCACAAGTTTTGCATCAACCACTACTGGTCAGTGCGTATCTGCAAGGGCCGACGCTGGAGGTCAGCCCTGTTTATCCAGCTTGAAGCGCTTGCTTAGAATCCATTCGAGCAGTGCCTTGGGCAGCAGCCGTTCCATAAGTGGTAGCGCGCGGCTACCGTTGCCGGATCGCAGCAAACGCGGTGGATGGCTGCGTTGCACGGCGTTGAGCACGTCGCGGGCGAAGTCTGTGGCGGGTGTCGGATTGCCCTGGGACGCGTTGGCCCTCGCGCGGATGCCTTCACGCCACGGCCACCACGACGAATCCTGGTGAATCACTTGCTCGGCCTCATGGCTGGCGTTTTGCGCGAAATGAGTGTCGATGGCGCCCGGCTGGACTTCCATCACCCGGATGCCGAAAGGCGCCAGCTCCATGCGTAAAGCGTCGGTCATGGCATGGACAGCGGCCTTTGAAGCGCAATATGCCCCCGCGAAAGGCGTCACCAGCACGCCCGAAACGCTGCCGATGTTCACCACCAACCCCTTGTTGCGACGCAGCATTGGAAACAGCGCGCGCGTCACACCGACCACGGAAAACACATTGGTTTCGAACTGCCTGCGCATGGCCTCGACACCGCCATCCAGCAGCGGGCCAATGCCACCGTAGCCTGCGTTGTTGACCAGCACGTCGAGCCCTTTGCCGTGTTGATCAAGCTCGCAGACCAGCAGATCAATCGCTGCGCTGTCATTGACGTCCAAGGCCACGGCACGAAAACCTGCAGCGGTCAGTGCTTCCACATCGGCCGGCTTGCGTGCCGTCGTCCAGACCTCATGGCCTGCCGCTTTGAAGGCATCCGCCATGGCGCGGCCGATGCCGCTGGAACAACCGGTGATCAACACCACAGACATGGTTCAATCCTTGAAAAAAGAGAAGGGCGGCGCTCAGCCGGAGAACGTGCCTTGCAGGCGTTCGGCACGAAACTCCAGGGTCTGCGGCCGATAACCCGGACGCAGCGGCGGCATCGGCAAGCAATCTTGCCACTGACTGCCGGGCAACAAATCGCCCGGCCCGCGATAACGCGGTGCGGTGTAGGTGTCTTCGGCCAGATTCACGGTATCGCCCGGCGCGTAGGCCGCGATCTTCCAGCGCAGTTCGGTAAGCGAGACCTTATTACCGTTATCGATCAGCACCAGCAACGGGCGGCCCGTCGGGCATTGCTGCGGCGCATAGTTAACGCGCATCTGCAGGCGCTCAAGGCGCTGCTCATCGCGGCTGTCCTCCCAGACCACAAACGCCGCCACGACACCCAGCCCGACTGCCGCCGCCAGAGAAACGGGCAGCGCTTTGGAGGGATAGCGCAGGAGCAGGACCAGCCAGGTGAACAGGAGTACGGCGCCGAAAATCATCGTGTCGATCTCGCGATTGCAGATGCGGGCATCGTACCGAAAGGGGAGGGGATTGGGCTAATGGTGGTTCGTCTGATTCATGGTCGCACAGGTATGAAAGCCCACAAAAAAGCCCCCGAAAACCCTCTGCGGATGGGGAATACGCAGAGGATTGACGGGGGCTAGTACTACTCGGTGAAGCGGTATTAACGCGCGATGGTCTGGGTCTTCACGCCGGCTTCGATGCCCGGGGTGGAGCGGCCGTAGACGTCTTCGAAACGCTCGATGTCGTCTTCGCCCAGGTAGCTGCCCGATTGGACTTCGATGATTTCCAACGGGATTTTGCCCGGGTTGCGCAGGCGGTGAACCGAGGCGATCGGGATGTAGGTCGACTGGTTCTCGGTCAGCAGGAACACGTTGTCGTCGCAGGTGACCTGAGCGGTACCCGATACAACGATCCAGTGTTCAGCGCGGTGGTGATGCATCTGCAGCGACAGGCTGGCGCCCGGCTTGACGGAAATGCGCTTGACCTGGAAACGGCCGCCCATGTCCACGGAGTCGTACGAGCCCCATGGGCGATAGACTTCGAGATGGTTCTGGGTTTCGCTGCGGCCTTGCTCATTGAGCGTGTTGACCAGTTGCTTGACGCCCTGAACCTTGTCTTTGTGGACGATCATCATGGCGTCTTTGGTTTCGACGACAACGACGTTGTCCAGGCCGATCACGGTCACCAGTTTGCCGTTGCCCTGAATCATGCAGTTGCGGCTGTCCTGAATAACGACATCGCCTTTGGCAACGTTGCCGTTCTCATCTTTGGCGCTCACGTCCCACAGGGACGACCAGCAGCCGACATCGCTCCAGCCCGCATCCAGTGGAACCACGCAGGCGCGCTGGGTTTTTTCCATGACGGCGTAGTCGATGGAGTTGTCCGGGCAGCAGGCGAAGCTCGCCTCGTCCAGGGAGATGCTGTCGCCGTCCTGCTTGCTGCGCTCGAGGGTCAGCAGGCAGTTGTCGTAGATATCCGGATCGTGCTTTTTCAGCTCTTCCAGGTAACGGCTGGCGCGGAACAGGAACATGCCGCTGTTCCAGTAGTAACCGCCGGCCTGGACGAATTCCTGGGCGCGTTGTTCATCAGGCTTCTCAACGAAGTGCTGCACGCGGCTAACGCCTTCCGGCAGCAGGGCGTCGGCGGTGGACTTGATGTAGCCGTAGCCGGTTTCAGGCTTGGTCGCCGGGATACCGAACAGCACCATTTCGCCACGCTCTGCAGCAACGGTGGCCAGGGCCAGCGCACGTTGCAGGGCTTTCTGATCGTCGATCACGTGGTCGGCTGGCAGCACCAGCATCAACTCGTCACGACCTTCGTTGGCCAGCATCATCGCGGTGATGGCAACGGCAGGCGCAGTGTTGCGACCAAACGGTTCCATGATCACGGCCTGAGTTTCCAGACCCAGTGCATTGAGCTGCTCGGTGACGATGAAGCGGTGATCCTTGTTGCACACCACGACAGGGTGCTGCATGCCGTCGAATTGCAGGCGCTCGACGGTCTGTTGGAACAGAGTGTGTTCGCCGGTCAGCGCCAGGAACTGTTTAGGAAACTGTTTACGCGAAAGAGGCCAGAGTCGGGAACCGCTACCACCTGACAAGATCACTGGAATCATTTTGTTTCTCCGTTAAGCAAAAATCGTTCGAATGGGCTGTAGGTCTTTTCGGTCTTTCTGGTTTTTGTCTTGCATCGCCCGGCGTCCTCTTGGCTGTCTGCTTGCTCCGCAGTGCCTGACGCCGAACGCTTAATCCCGTAAATCCGTGGCAGCGCGCGGTTGATCACGCGCGCTGCCGGCGGCCTCTCGGCCAGATTCAACGCTTACTGAGTGCCCGTCGGGCGCTTGACCCAGACTGGCGCCAGGCTGCTGCCGCTGC
>NZ_JASCOY010000118.1:0-13008 GCF_029960075.1 Pseudomonas sp. PS02290 | reverse complement strand
GGGTGCAGGCTGAACGCAGGTCTCGCGGAGTGGGCCGAGCCGC
Source organism: Pseudomonas sp. PS02290 (assembly GCF_029960075.1). Lineage (NCBI taxonomy): Bacteria > Pseudomonadati > Pseudomonadota > Gammaproteobacteria > Pseudomonadales > Pseudomonadaceae > Pseudomonas > Pseudomonas sp. PS02290. The sequence goes on along the minus strand of NZ_JASCOY010000118.1, from coordinate 12,965 downwards.
ATGGATGCGGCGAGAGCGCCGTCAGGACATGGATGTCCGTTCGGCGCGGGCCCACGGAGCGAGACCGGAGTGAAGGAACCCCGACGCAGGAGGGGCCCAACCAGGAGCACAAGCCCTTGGTTACTTGGGGCTTTATCAAGTAACTCGCCGAAGGCGAAACAGTCTGCCCCCAGGCAGACGCTTTTGATCTTCGCGGACTAAGCAACGCCGTAGATCCGGGGACAGATTAATTTACGATGAAGCGCTGTAAATAAATCAGTCCCCTGAACGCCTCACCCCACATCTATCTCCACCACATCCCCCACCAGCCGCACCGGCCAGGTCCGCAATCGCAACGCCGCATCCTCCAGACACGTACCGTCCTTGAGTCGGTAATGCTGCTTATATAAAGGCGAAGCGATCACAAGATCCCCGCCCAAACTGCCAATCAACCCCCGCCCAATCACATTCACCCCCGTGACCGGGTCGCGATTGTCCACCGCAAACAAATGCGGCGCACCGCCGACAGACGCCACATAAAACAACGCCACCTGCGCAGTGCCCATCAGCGCAACCACCCCGGAATTCAGCACCAGATCCTCACGCGTACAGACCGCGCGCCACACCTGAGTCTTCGGCAACTCCCTCACTGCTGCATTGGCCTGGCTCATCGTGCAACCTCCACAGCGGCAATCAGATTCAACTCTTCAGCGCGAGCCGGACGACGCTGGCTGCGCTCCTTGACGAAATGAATGTCCGGGTCGGCGCCTTTGTCATTGACGAACGTGCGGAAGCGCTTGAGTTTCTCCGGGCTCTTCAGCGCGTTCGCCCATTCGCATTCATAACGGTCGACCACCAACTGCATCTGCGCCTCCAGCTCGGCGGCGAGCCCCAGGCTGTCGTCGATCACCACCGCTTTCAGAAAATCCAGCCCGCCTTCCAGGGACTCGCGCCAGACCGAGGTCCGCTGCAACTTGTCAGCGGTGCGGATGTAAAACATCAGCACGCGGTCGATGTAACGAATCAGTGTCTCGTCGTCCAGATCGGTGGCGAACAGCTCGGCGTGGCGCGGGCGCATGCCGCCATTGCCGCACACGTACAGGTTCCAGCCGTTCTCCGTGGCAATCACGCCAATGTCCTTGCTCTGTGCTTCGGCGCATTCACGGGTGCAGCCGGACACCGCGAACTTCAGCTTGTGCGGCGAGCGCAGGCCTTTGTAGCGGTCCTCGATGTTGAGCGCCATTTGCACGCTGTCCTGAACGCCGTAACGGCACCAGGTGCTGCCAACGCAGGATTTCACCGTCCGCGTCGATTTGCCGTAGGCATGACCGGTCTCGAAGCCGGCGGCGATAAGCTCGGCCCAGATGTCCGGCAGCTCATGCAACTGCGCGCCGAACAGGTCGATGCGCTGGCCGCCGGTGATCTTGGTGTACAGGTCGTATTTCTTCGCGACAGCGCCGATGGCGATCAGGCCATCCGCAGTGATCTCGCCCGCCGGGATGCGCGGCACCACCGAATACGTGCCGTTCTTCTGCATGTTGGCCATGAACGTATCGTTGGTGTCCTGCAGCGGCACCAGTGACGGGTCCATGATCGGCCGGTTCCAGCACGAGGCGAGGATCGAGCCGACGGTGGGTTTGCAGATGTCGCAACCCAGATGGCCTTTGCCGTGGCGGGCAAGCATCTCGTCGAAGCTTTCGATGTTTTCCACGCGGGCAAAGGCGTACAGCTCCTGCCGGGTAAAGGCGAAGTGCTCGCACAGACTTTTATCGACGGCCACGCCGCGGGCAATGAGTTCGTGCTCGAACACGCTTTTCAGCAGCGCCGTACAGCCGCCGCACCCGGTGGCTGCTTTGGTGCAGGCCTTGAGCCCGGCAAGATCGGTGCAGCCGCCATCGATAGCCGAGCAGATCGAGGCTTTGCTGACGTTGTGGCACGAACAAATAGTCGCCGTGGCGGGCAGGGCATCGGCACCCAATGTCGGCGCGCCGTCGCTGTGGGGCAGGATCAGACTCGATGGATCGGCGGGCAGCTTGATGCCGTTCTGCGCGTATTGCAGCAGGGTGTCGTAATAGCTGTTGTCACCCACCAGCACCGCGCCGAGCACTTTTTTGCCGTCGGCTGACACCACAAGACGGCGATAACTGCCGCTGGCCTCGTCGATAAACCGGTAACTGCGCGCACCCGCCAACGCACCATGGGCATCGCCGATGGAGCCGACATCGACGCCCAGCAGTTTGAGTTTGGTCGACATATCCGCGCCGAAGAACGGCTCGGCGACCTGGCCGCACAACTGCGCCGCGACGTTACGCGCCATTTGATAACCCGGCGCGACGAGGCCAAAAACGCTACCGTTCCAGGCCGCACACTCACCAATGGCGAAAATGTCAGCGTCGCTGGTGCGGCAATGTTCGTCGATGGCGATGCCACCGCGCGGGCCCAGCGTGAGTTCACACTGGCGGGCGAGGGCGTCCTGGGGGCGTATGCCGGCGGAGAAGACGATCAGGTCGGTTTCGAGGAATTCATCGCCGGCGAAATTCATCCTGTAGCGGTACTCCTCACCCGCGCTGATGGATTGCGTCGCGCGAGACAGATGCACGCCAACGCCCAGCGCTTCGATGCGCGCCTTCAGGGCGGCGCCGCCGTGGTCATCCAGCTGCACCGGCATCAAGCGCGGCGCGAATTCCACCACGTGGGCTTCCAGGCCAAGGGACTTCAGCGCGTTGGCCGCTTCCAGTCCCAACAGCCCGCCGCCGACCACCACGCCGCGTTTCGCCTGGCGGGCGGCGGCGCGGATGGTGTCGAGGTCGTCCAGGGTGCGGTAGACCAGCCGCGAATGGCCTTCGGCGCCTTCGATGGGCGGCACGAAAGGGTAGGAACCCGTCGCCAGCACCAGCTTGTCGTAACCAAAGCTGCCCTTGGCGGTGATCACTTCGCGCCGCGCCCGGTCGATTTCCAGCACCGGCACGCCCAGGTGCAGCGCAAGCCCGGTCTGCTCATATAAAGAAGCTGCGCTCATCGCCAGTGACTCGGCGTCGCGACCGCCAAAGTATTCGGACAGGTGCACGCGGTCGTAGGCGCGCTGGCCTTCCCCACCGAACACATGAATACGGTAGCGCTCAAGGGCGCCGGCGGCGATCAACTGCTCGACGCAGTGGTGACCCACCATGCCGTTGCCGATGACGATCAGGGTTTGGACGTCGTTGAGTGGGGCGACTGTGGTGGTCATATCGAGTCCCGGCCAAGGCCAATCAGGTTTTTCGAAAGCAAAAAAAAGGCGCCCGGAACCTCTCGGTTCCAGGCGCCTTTGCCTGTTCTTTATGGGTTGCCGCGCGACCACAGTGTCGACGTCAACCTGGTGAGCCCGATGCCGTGGACGGCTGGCGGTCCGCGTTGACCGGCCAGGGCTGCCAACCGCGTGTTCAGGCTGGACTTGATAAGGGACGTAGCAATGGCTGTGCCAGCGGGGAATATCAAGGCATTGGCCCCGTTTCGTTCCGGCCAGACGCGTACGTTTGACGGGCAGAAGCGTGATCGTAAGCCGATCTCATCACCCTCGAGAGCAGACGGTTCCGGCTCGAAAAGGGTGCGATTTACCCTGGTGCGCCCCACGGTGAAGCTCAGCGTCCATCCATCACATCAGCAAAATCCACTGAAAACCTCCGCAGCACGTCCCTCGGCCACGCTGGCCTGCCGTTTGCAACACCGTGCCCACAGGCAATCAACGCCGATTGCCATATTCACGACAAAGGCGCCGTGTGCTCTCCGTTTTTCAACGGCTGAGAACAGGGCGTCTTTTTTTGCTTTCAGGAAACGGAATATGGCGAGCAACAGCGTAAAGAGCGTGTGTCCTTATTGCGGCGTCGGCTGCGGCATCGTCATGCAGGTCGAGGACAACCGGGTCATCAAGGTGGTTGGCGACAAGACCCACCCGAGCAATTTCGGCCGCCTGTGCACCAAAGGCACTACCTGTGGCCAGGCGATTGCCGAGTCCGGGCGGATGGCGTCGGCGTACATCCGCCATCAGCGCAGCCACGAGCCGGTGCGCGCGGAAATGGACGCCGCGATCAGCGAAACCGCCCGGCGCTTGCGTGGGATTCTGGATCGCGAAGGGCCCGGCGCACTGGCGTTTTATGTCTCGGGCCAGATGTCTCTGGAGGCGCAATACCTGGCCAACAAACTCGCCAAGGGCTTCGTGGGCACGGCCAATATCGAGTCCAACTCGCGGCTGTGCATGGCCAGCGCGGGCAGTGGCTACAAGCTGTCGTTGGGCGCGGACGGGCCGCCGGGCTCTTACGATGACTTTGACAAAGCCGACCTGTTTTTCGTGATTGGCGCCAACATGGCTGACTGTCACCCGATCCTGTTCCTGCGCATGATGGACCGGGTCAAGGCCGGGGCGAAGCTGATCGTCGTCGACCCCCGGCGCAGCGCCACCGCCGACAAGGCCGGGCTGTTCCTGCAAATCAAACCGGGTACTGACCTCGCGCTGCTCAATGGCCTGTTGCACTTGCTGGCGGAGAACGGCGACACCGACGCCGATTTCATCGCCTCGTTCACCCAGGGCTGGGACGTCATGCCCGAGTTCCTCGCCGAGTACACGCCGGCTTACGTCGCGCAGGTCACCGGCCTGGCCGAAGCCGACATTCGTCAGGCGGCGCGGATGATCGGCGCGGCGCAGGAGTGGATGAGTTGCTGGACCATGGGCCTGAACCAGAGCACCCACGGCACCTGGAACACCAACGCGCTGTGCAACCTGCATCTGGCGACCGGGGCAATTTGTCGGCCCGGCAGCGGTCCGTTTTCCCTGACCGGCCAGCCGAATGCCATGGGCGGAAGGGAAATGGGCTACATGGGCCCCGGACTTCCCGGACAGCGCTCGGTGTTGGTGGACGCCGACCGCCGCTTCATCGAAGACCTATGGAACATCCCGCACGGCAGCATCCCGCACCAGCCCGGCGGCGGCACCATCGACCTGTTCGAACAAATGCGCGACGGCGTGATCAAGGCCTGCTGGATCATCTGCACCAACCCGGTCGCCAGCGTCGCCAACCGCACCACAGTCATCGACGCCCTGAAGACCGCCGAGCTGGTCATCACCCAGGACGCCTTCCTCGACACCGAGACCAATCGCTATGCCGACATCCTGTTGCCGGGCGCGCTCTGGGCCGAGGCGGAAGGGGTGATGATCAACTCCGAACGCACGCTCAACCTGACGCAAAAAGCCGTCGATGCACCAGGCCAGGCCTTGCCGGACTGGCAGATCATCGCCAGGGTGGCCTGTGAAATGGGCTTCACCGACGCCTTCAGTTACGCCTCGGCGGAGGAGGTGTTCGAAGAAATCAAACAGGCGTGGAATCCGGCCACGGGCTACGACATTCGCGGCGCCAGCTATGCGCGGCTGAGGGATCAACCGGTGCAGTGGCCGTGCGCGCCCGATGACGAGCACACACGCAACCCGATCCGTTACCTGAGCGATACCGACGCACGACCCGTTGAGGCAGCGACACGTCCTGCGATCCTTTTTCCCACCGCAACCGGCAAGGCGGTATTTTTCCCACGCCCGCACATGGCGCCGGCTGAACTGCCCAACGACGCATTTCCCATGGTGCTCAACACCGGCCGCCTGCAACACCAATGGCACACGCTCACCAAGACCGGGAAAGTGCCGACATTGAACGCGCTGAACGCGCGGCCGTTCGTCGAGCTGCACCCCGACGATGCCCTTGCGCTGGGCATCCGCGAAGGCGATGGCGTCGAGATCCGTTCCGCACGGGGGCTGGCGGTGTTGCCTGCGCTGATCAGCGACCGTGTGCTCCCGGGCAACTGCTTCGCGCCCTTTCACTGGAATGACGTGTACGGCGAACAGCTGGCGATTAACGCGGTAACCAACGACGCCGTTGACCCGATCTCCCGACAGCCCGAATTCAAGTGCTGTGCGGTCGCCTTGCGCAAGGTCGAGCTGATTGGGCATCGCTTTCTCGATTTGCCCCAAGCCGAGAACGTGACGCAAACAGCGTCCGACCAGGTGCCGCTGTTGACGCTGCTCTGGGCATCCCAAACCGGGAATGCCGAAGCGTTGGCCCGGCAGTTCGGCGACCGGTTGAAGACTGCCGGTGTGCCGGTTCAAGTGGCGGCGATGGACAGTTTCCCCTCCGAGCGTCTGGACCAGTTGCAGAACGTCGCGCTGATCAGCAGCACCTTCGGCGACGGCGAATCCCCCGACAACGGGCAACAATTCTGGCAGTCACTGGCTGCCCGGCAAGCGCCTCTGGCGTCGCTGCGCTACGCCGTGCTGGCGCTCGGTGATTCAAGTTACGACCGCTTTTGCCAGCACGGCAAGAACCTCGACCAGCGCCTGCAACACTTAGGCGCTTCACCGCTGATCGCCAGAGTCGAGTGCGACGGCGAATACCAGGCCCACGCAGACAACTGGTTCACAGGGTTGCAGCAGGCCCTATCGCTGAATCTTCCTATTCCTTCAATCGTCGACAACGCAACGGTTTTTGGGAATCAACCGTCACGGACGCAGCCCCATCACGCGCGTTTGTCCCTCAATCGGCGGCTGAACGCAGACGGTGCTGCCAAGGACACGCGGCAACTGGCGCTGACCCTGGAAGGCTCGGGCATGACCTATGAAGCCGGCGACGCCTTGGGGGTCTGGCCGCGCAATTGCCCCGAGCTAGTCGATGAATTGATCAAGCTCACGGGACTGAACGCCGAGCAATCGGTGCGTGGCGTGAAGACGACCGACGTGCCGCTGCGTCAGGCGCTGGCCGAGCAATTCGAGATAGCACGACCGAGCGCGGACACCCTGGCATTCATCGCCGAGCGCAACGGCAGCAATGACCTGAAAACACTCCTGACCGAGCCGTTCAAGAGCGAGCTGAAGGACTGGCTGTGGGGCCGGCAGTTGGCCGACGTGTTGCGCGAGTTTCCCATCGCCTGCTCTGCGGAGGAGTGGCTTGACCACCTCAAACCGCTGCAGCCACGGCTTTATTCCATCGCGTCGAGCGCCAAGGCGCATCCCGATGAAGTTCACCTGACGGTTTCCGCCGTGCGCTACGGCCCGCGCAAAGGCGTGTCGTCGACGTTTTTGGCGGATCGGGCGGGGGAGTGCGAGGTGCCCATTTTCCTGCAACCCACGCGGCATTTTCGCCCGCCCCTCGATGGCGATGTGCCGATGATCATGATCGGCCCAGGCACCGGGGTGGCGCCGTTTCGGGCGTTTCTGCAGGAGCGGCGCGCCCGCGGCGATCGGGGCCGTAACTGGCTGTTCTTCGGCGAGCAGCATCAGGCCACCGACTTTTACTACCGCTATGAGCTGCAAGGCATGCAGCAGGACGGCCTGCTGACCCGGCTGAGCCTGGCGTTTTCCCGGGATCAGGCAGAGAAGATCTACGTCCAGCAGCGCATACAGGAACAGGGCGCCGAACTCTGGCGCTGGCTGGAGGAGGGCGCGCACCTGTATATCTGCGGCGATGCCTCGCGGATGGCGCGGGATGTCGATCAGGCGCTGCGTCGTGTGATCAGCGAACAAGGCGGCATGAGCCTGGAAAAAGCCGCCGAACAGTTGCGCTATCTGACCGAGCAAAAGCGCTATATGCGGGACGTGTATTAGCCGCGTTCGCTCACCCTGTGGCTGGCCGCTGAACCCCAACTGAACGGATTTCTCGATCAAACAAGAAAACCTTTGGATACCTGAACTTATCTGCCTTTTCTCCCTCTCATGCCGGTAGCCATTGATCGCGGCAGCCTGATAAGCTCGCGGCTTTACTCGTTTGCCCTATTGGCGCATGAACAAGGAAACAGAATGAAACAGCATCGGTTGGCAGCGGCGATTGCCCTGGTCGGTCTGGTACTCGCGGGCTGTGACAAGCAAGCCAGCACCGTTGAGCTGAAAACCCCGGCCCAGAAAGCCTCTTACGGTATCGGCCTGAACATGGGCAAAAGCCTGGCTCAGGAAGGCATGGACGATCTGGATTCCAAAGCGGTAGCGCTGGGTATCGAAGACGCCGTTGGCAAGAAAGAGCAGAAGCTCAAAGACGAAGAGTTGGTTGCAGCGTTTGGCGACCTGCAAAAGCGCGCTGAAGAGCGCATGGCCAAGATGAGCGAAGAGTCGGCAGCCGCCGGCAAGAAGTTCCTCGAAGAAAACGGCAAGCGCAAGGAAGTCACCACCACTGCCTCCGGCCTGCAGTACGAAATCATCAAGAAAGCCGACGGTCCAGTACCGAAGCCGACTGATGTCGTGACCGTTCACTACGAAGGCAAGCTGACTGACGGCAAAGTGTTCGACAGCTCCGTTGAACGCGGCAGCCCGATCGATCTGCCGGTGAGCGGCGTGATCCCGGGTTGGGTCGAAGGTCTGCAGCTGATGCACGTTGGCGAGAAGGTCAAACTCTACATCCCTAGCGAATTGGCCTACGGCGCACAAAGCCCTAGCCCAACCATCCCGGCAAACTCGGTTCTGGTCTTCGACCTGGAACTGCTGGGCATCAAGGACCCTGCAGCTGCAGGCGCCAATGATGCCGCTGCCGGCGCTGATGAAGAAGAAGAGGCTGCCCCGGCCGCTGAACCGGCCAAGCCAGCCGCCAAGAAGTAATCGTTCGAAAGACCGATTACCGCTTGAAAGAAATGCCCCGTCTCGACGGGGCATTTTCATTTCCAGGCCGATTTGATCGAACCGGCTTGAGCGGGCAGAGTCCCATGTCGGTCAGTCAACGGGCGTTAAGCCGGGATTTGTCGGAGGCTGCGCGTTGTTCGTTGGGCTTTGGCTAGCGCCGCAGGTTCGGTGAGTCAACGGTTTTTTGCGGGTTTTTATGTGTGTAAAAAACGCGCGATTTAACTGCGGACCCATTAGAACGGGCGTTCCGGCCCCGAAAAACGGGTCTGTTCACAAGGTTATCCACAATTTGTGTGGATAACCTTCAGGTGCGGAATCGGCGTACGCGTCGGTAGGCTGCCGCGACACACGCAGTAAGCCAGCAAGTCGATTTTTATCGGTAATCGTGGAGTAGATATGAAAGCACCCTGGAATCTCATTCGTTATCTGCCCATGGCCAAGCGCTTGATGGCGGCAGGTCGCTTGCCCGCATTGCTGTTTGCCGTTGCCGGCAAAACGGCCAGTGAGGGCGGTCGGCTGGGCAAGATCAAAGACGATTTGAAACTGCTTCAGGCGTTGTGCCTGGCCTACTGGCGCGGGGAATATCGCGCCATCAGCGGTAAGGCGATTCTTTCGATCGTGGCCGGCCTGATGTATTTCCTCAGCCCGCTGGATGCGATTCCCGACTGGATTCCGGGTCTGGGGATGCTGGACGACATCGCCGTGCTGGCGTGGGTGATGAAACACCTCGAGGCCGAGCTCAGCGCGTTCCGTGCCTGGCGCGAATTGCAGAACCCCGAAAAGCTCGCGGTGGTTGAGCGTCTGCCGGCGACGCCTGTGTTGCTTGAGCACGAGAAGAAGATCTGACAGCGGGTTTATGTGGGTGATTACTGTCGCCGTCCGCGATCCGTTGACTCCGCATACGCCAGTCGTCTCCCACCGCTGGTAAGATGCCGCCATACTTAGAAAAAGACTACGTAAAGGCGTGGTTTGTCCTACAGAGGGGGGGTGGTATGGATCTTCAGGTTATCTCGCGCGATGGAGAGCCGGAATATGCGGTGCTGCCATGGGCGCAGTATCAGGCCCTGTTGCGGGCCGCGGGTGTTGTATCCATGCCTGCGTCCGCGGCGGCGGCTCATACTGAGGCCTCTGGCGGCCAGCCCTCCAGCGCAACTGATCTTCCTTCGTTCGATCAGCTAGGTGCATTACGCCAAGCGAAGGGCCTGGAAGTGGCGCAACTGGCGCGCACGGTCGGCATCAGCCCCTCTTACCTGGACCTGATTGAAAGCGGCGCCCGTGAGCCGGACGCGGCCATTCGCCGGAGTCTGGCGTGGGAGCTGGGTGTTGCGGGCTGGCGGGGTGAGGCATGAGCGTGCGCATCAGTCGCCAGCATTGGGACGGATTGCTCGCCGAACTGGACCTTGCCCGTCGCCAGCGTCATCTGGTGACCTATCGCGCGTTGCTGGAGCGCTTGCAGTTACCCACTCCCGCCATGCAAACCCTGACCGCCGCTTTGGAACACCTCGCCGCCCTCGACGCCCGCGCCGAGCAGCCGTTGCGCAGTTCGTTGGTGATCAGTCAGGGCGCCAGCCGACTGCCCCGCACCGGGTTCTTTGAATGCGTCGAGCGTTTGGGCCGATTCTCAGGCCCTTCGGACGGCGTCGCCGCTGCCTCCTGGCACGCCTCGGAAGTGGCCCGAGTGTTTGAGTTCGAGTACCCGCAGCCGGTGAAGCCGGAGTAGAGCAGGCGTCTGATTCCCGGTTCGCCGGCCTATCGCCTTCGCGAGCAAGCTCGCTCCCACAGGATCTGTGTCGCACTTGGTATTTCAGACTGATCTCGGACCTGTGGGAATGATCCGCCCACCCTCGGGTTTCCGGGCTGAACGCGGGCCGGTGGGAGTGAGCTTGCTCACGATGAGGCCGTTACATCCACCGAATATTCAGCGGCTGAAATGCAGTCTTCGCGAGCAAGCTCGCTCCCACAGGATCTGTGTCGCACTTGGTATTTCAGACTGATCTCGGACCTGTGGGAATGATCCGCCCACCCTCGGGTTTCCGGGCTGAACGCGGGCCTGTGGGAGTGAGCTTGCTCACGAAGAGGCCGGGACATCCACCGAATATTCAGCGGCTGAAATGCAGTCTTCGCGAGCAAGCTCGCTCCGACAGGATCAGTGTCGAACCCGGGATTCGAGATTGCCCCCAAACCCCTCCTGTAATGCCGGCATCTCACCCCAATACCGCCTGATTCAACGTCGCCATCACCTCCGCCTCCAGCGTATCGATCACATGCACACTCGCGCCGATTACGTCTTTGGCGTGGTGTTTGGCCTGGGAAGCCAGTTCAGCAAGCTGGCTGGCGTCCAGCGTGGTGCAGACTTCCGGATGCAGATGCACAACGCCGATGGACAGCGACAGCAGCGGAAATTCCTGACGGTGGCCTTGCCGGTTGAGCGCCACGAAGCAGCCCGCCTCCAGGTGCTCGGCACGGTAGAAGCGTCGGCACTGGTTCTGGAAATCCTCCAGCAGCATGTTCAGGCGTTTGCGCCAGTCGTCCGAGCCCAGCACCATCAGGAAATCATCGCCGCCGATGTGGCCGACGAAGTCGCGACTCGGGTCAATCCGGTCGTTGAGGCATTGCGCCAGACACAGCAGAACCTCGTCGCCGCGCCCGTAGCCATAGATGTCGTTGAAGGGTTTGAAGCTGTCGATGTCCACGTAGCAGATCATCGACTCGCGGCCCTGCTGCAACAGCCGGGTCAGGCACTGCTGGATCGGTACATTGCCTGGCAGCAGGGTCAGCGGATTCGCGTAGCGCGCCTGCTGGATCTTCAGTTCCGTAATCAGTTTCAGCACATCGATGACCCGACCCAGCCCAAGGTAGGCGCCGTTCTGCATGATGATGAAATCTTCTTCGATGCGTTGCCGCGCGCGGCTGGTGATGAGTCGGCTCACCTGCTGCAGCGACTGGCTCAGCTCGACGGCAAGAAAGTCGTCGCTCATCAGGCGACTGATGGGCTTACGCGCGTACAGTTCGGTGGCGAAGGGCTTGAGCAGCACGTCCGACAGCGAGTGACGGTGGACGATGCCGATCGGCTGATGCTGCTCATCCAGCACTGCCAGCGAGTTGAGATTGGCCTGCTTGCGGAATGCTTCGAGCACGGTCGCCGTGGGCGTGGTCTGCACCACTGCCGGGTGTTCGTTGAGCAGGGCGCTGAGGTCGCTGGTTTCCTCAACAAAAGTCGCGGCGGCAGGGTCGATTTTCGGCAGCAGCGCACGGGCGTCACGGGGCGGAAACTCCTGGGGCCGGCACAGCAAATAGCCCTGAACCAGCTCGACGCCCATGTCGATCAAGACCGCCAGCTCTTCCTGCAACTCGATGCCTTCAGCGATCACCAGCGCCCGCGACGCCTTGGCCATCTGCAGCATCGAGCCGACGAACTCGCGCTTGACCGCGTCCTGATGAATACCGTCGATGAAATGCCGGTCGATCTTCACGTAATCCGGCCGCAACTCGGACCACAGCCGCAGGCTTGAATACCCCGCGCCCAGGTCATCGAGGGCGATGGAAAAACCCATGTCCCGATAGTGATAAAGCGCGTTGTACAACAGGCCGAAGTCATCCGTCGGCGTCTGCTCGGTTAGCTCGATGACCACGCGGCTCGGCGGGATTCCGTAGCGCTGCAACAGCTGCAAGGTCCGGCCCGGCGGGTGCGAGGGTTCCAGCAGGGACTCCGGCGAGATATTCAGAAACAGCTTGCCCTCCAGTTGCTGCTGGCTGAAGCGCCGACAGGCCGACTCGCGGCAGGCCAGTTCCAGCTCACTCAGGCGCCCGGCCTGGCGGGCCACGGCAAACAGACTGAGAGGGGAATGCAGCGCGCTGTTGGAAGGGCCGCGAGTCAGGGCTTCGTAGCCGAGAATGCGCCGATCCGATAGCGACACAATCGGTTGGAACAGGCTGTGCAAGTCGCCGTGAGTCAGGATCGAACTCAGAGCGCTCAGCTGTTCAGTCACGGTCATGGCAATCTCGGGGCAAGAAAAAGGGGCTGGACGCCTGTGGCGTCGAGCCCCGCTATTTCACGACAGCTTCATGACTATTTGATGACGATTTGCCATCATTTCGTCACGTTTCATGCTGTTTTACTTTTTCGCCACCGAGCCGCTCAATCCCAGATAATCGAGCAAGATGCGCCCGGTTTCAGCCAGATAGGCGTCATCCTCAGGTTTGGTCTTGTCGTCATCCGAAGGCAGCGCGTCTTCGTCTTCTTTCTTCAGCTCCTTCAGCGGTTCTTCGCCTTTGGCCTTGCGACGCACGTTCTCCATCGCCAGCTGCTGGCTCTCGATGTCGGCGTGTTGCTTGCGGCGTTCGGCTTCGTTGAGGCTGACGG
>NZ_JASCOY010000117.1:0-13323 GCF_029960075.1 Pseudomonas sp. PS02290 | reverse complement strand
GTGTTTGACCTTCCACTGTGCGCCCATGATTGCTCTCTTGTTCCGGTGGCGATAAATCGCTCGGATCCGACGCGTCTTGCGCGTCGGGCCGATGGCGATAAACGCTGAAAATAGGGTGATCGAAGATGACAAGCCGGGGGTGAACCTCGGCGACCGGCGCATTTTATACACGCTGGCGCCAGAAGACACCCCTGAGACGCGCCACCGCCCTGACCTGAATCAGCGATGCTTGAACGCCGGCTCGCGCTTCTCGATGAACGCCGCCATGCCTTCCTTCTGGTCTTCGCTGGCAAACGCTGCATGAAACACTCGGCGTTCGAAACGAATCCCTTCGGCCAGGCTGACTTCAAAGGCGCGGTTCACGCTTTCCTTGACCATCATGGCCGCCGGCAACGACTTCGCCGCAATGCCGGCCGCGACGTTCAGCGCCTCCTCCAGCAACTGGTCCTGGGGCACGATGCGCGCGACCAGCCCGGCACGCTCCGCTTCGACGGCGTCGATCAGGCGCCCGGTCAGGCACATTTCCATGGCCTTGGCCTTGCCGACCGCGTGGGTCAGACGCTGGGTCCCGCCCATGCCCGGCAGCACGCCCAGCTTGATTTCCGGCTGGCCGAAGCGCGCGTTGTCGGCCGCCAGGATGAAGTCGCACATCAGCGCCAACTCGCAGCCCCCGCCCAAGGCAAAGCCCGAGACGGCAGCAATGATCGGCTTGCGGCGACTGGCCACCCGATCGCTGTCACTGAACAGGTCGTCCAGATAGATCTGCGGGTATTTCAGCTCGGCCATTTCCTTGATGTCAGCCCCGGCAGCGAAGGCTTTTGCCGAGCCAGTCAGCACGATGCAGCCGATGCCATGATCGCGTTCCAGCTCATCGAGGGCATGGTTGAGTTCGCTAATTAGCTGCGCATTCAGGGCGTTAAGGGCCTCTGGACGATTGAGGGTCAGGAGTGCAACGCGACCTCTGACCTCTTTGAGGATTGTTGTGTAATTCATTGTTTTATTGACCTTTTATTATGTAAAACGCCAGTCAGCCGTTATCACAGATCTAACCTGCGAAACATGGCGCAAGCCATTGATATCAAACGACAAGCTCGACCGCCATTGCCGTCGCTTCGCCGCCGCCGATGCAAATGGCCGCGACACCTCGCTTCAGTCCACGCTGCTTCAACGCTGACAGCAAGGTCACCAGAATCCTCGCCCCCGATGCGCCAATGGGATGGCCCAACGCGCAGGCGCCGCCGTGCACGTTGACCTTGTGATGGGGCAGTTCCAGGCGGGCCATGGTGACCAGCGCGACGACGGCGAAGGCTTCGTTGATCTCGAACAGATCGACCTCGGCCAGGGACCAGCCGGTCTTGCTCATCAGCTTGTCGATCGCGCCCACCGGTGCGGTCGGAAACAGCCCCGGCTCATTGGCGTAAGCGGCGTGGCCATGGATGACCGCCAACGGCGTGAGGCCACGACGTTGTGCTTCGGACTGGCGCATCAGGGTCAAGGCCGCGGCGCCGTCGGAGATCGAGCTTGAGTTGGCGGCTGTCACGGTGCCGCCCTCGCGGAACGCCGGTTTCAGCAACGGGATCTTGTCAAGCTTCGCTTTGGGCGGCTGTTCGTCCTGGCGAATGGTCTTGCGCTCCTTGCCGACGGTGACTTCCACCGGGACGATTTCAGCATCGAACCAGCCGCGTGTCATGGCCTCCTGCGCCCGGGTCAGCGAGGCGACTGCAAAACCGTCCTGGGCTTCCCGACTGAAATTTTCCAGCCCGGCGCACTCCTCGGCAAACGTGCCCATCAAGCGGCCTCGGTCGTAGGCGTCTTCGAGGCCGTCGAGGAACATGTGATCGATGATCCGGCCGTGGCCTATGCGGTAACCGCTGCGAGCCTTCTCCAGCAGATACGGCGCGTTGGACATGCTTTCCATGCCACCGGCGATGACCACGTCGGCGCTGCCGGCGAGCAGCATGTCGTGGCCGAGGATCGCCGCCTGCATCCCCGACCCGCACATCTTGTTCAGGGTGGTGCACGTCGTGGCCTCGCTGAGCCCGGCGCCCAATGCCGCCTGACGCGCCGGCGCTTGTCCCAGCCCGGCTGGCAATACACAACCGAACAGCACCTCGTCGACCTGCGCGCCATCGATGCCCGCGCGCTCGACGGCGGCGCGGATGGCAGCGGCGCCCAGTTGCGGCGCGGTCAGGCTCTGGAGATCGCCCTGAAAGGCGCCCATGGGCGTGCGCACGGCGCTCACGATCACCACGGGGTCGTCGTTCAACATCTGGCGTTTGTTCAAAGACATGATGGGGTTTCCTCGATTAGCGAGCGGCCATGCGCAAGGCGCCGTCCAGGCGGATCACTTCGCCGTTGAGCATGCTGTTTTCGATGATGTGGCGGGCCAGCGCCGCGTACTCCTCGGGCTTGCCCAGGCGTGGCGGGAATGGCACGCCGGCGGACAGGCTTTCGCGCACTTGCGGGGTCATGCCGGCCATCATGGGGGTTTCGAAAATGCCCGGAGCGATGGTCATGACGCGAATGCCGTAGCGCGCCAGTTCACGGGCGGCGGGCAGGGTCAGGCTGACGATGGCACCCTTCGAGGCCGCGTACGCCGCCTGGCCGATCTGGCCGTCGTAGGCGGCGACCGACGCAGTGTTGATGATGACGCCACGCTCACCGCCGGCATCGGCCGTGCTTTCGGCGATGGCTACAGCGGCGAGGCGTAGCAGGTTGAAGCTGCCGATGAGGTTGACGTTGATCACCCGGCTGAAACTGTCGAGGCCGTGGGGACCTTCTTTGCCGAGGATTTTCTCTGCGCCGACGATGCCGGCGCAGTTGATGACGCCGTTGATCTGGCCAAACGCGCTCAGCGCCGCATCCACCGCGGCCTGAACAGCGCTCTCCTGGGTTATGTCGCTGACGCTGGCGCGGGCTTTGTCGCCCAGTTTTTCCACCTGGGCCGCGAGCGCCTCGGCGTTGACGTCCACCAGCATCACGCTGGCCCCTGCGTCGATGAGCATCTGCGCGGTGGCCGCACCCAGCCCGGACGCGCCGCCACTGACCAGAAATACCTTGCCTTGGATCTGCATGATTGTGTCGTCCTTACACTTTTATTGTTGGAGTGGCGAAATACTCCGCTCTGCCGCGCCGATGGGCAATGGTCAAAGCGCGCAGAACGTCTGGTGGTTTTGGCCAGTGGCGCTTCGTATTTGCCAGCAGGTCAGGCCTTGGGTTGCAGCAGCGCTGCACCGGCCTGGGCCGACACCCGGCGGTTATCCAGCAGCGCCAGGGCCGCGATCACCGCGACGCCAATAAACGTCAGCTGGAAATCAGCGGTCATCGCCTGCCCGTCGTTGCCATGGAGGGCCATCGCGCCACGCAACAACAGCGCAGCAATCCCGACGCCCAAGCCCATGCTCAACTGGAAGCACATGCTGAACATCGTCGACGCATCGCTCATCTGCGATTTGGGCACGTCGGCGAAACCCAGCGTGTTGAACGCGGTGAACTGCATCGAGCGCGAGAGCCCGCCGATGAACAGGATCAGCAGGATCATCGGCCAGCCCATGGCCTGATCGAGCAGCGCGCAGGCGGCAATCGCCGCCACACCGATGCAGCCATTGACCAACAGCACCTGACGAAAGCCCCAGCGCTGCATGATTGCGCTGGTAAAGGGCTTCATCGCCAGGTTGCCCGCAAACACCCCCAACACCAGCAGCCCGGCGTCGAATGCGGACAGGCCAAAGCCCAGCTGAAACATCAGCGGCAGCAGGAACGGCAGCGTGCTGATGGCGATGCGGAACACCGAACCGCCCAGCAGACTGACGCTGAAGGTGCGGATGTGCACCACCGCGACGTTCATCAGCGGCTGCGGATGCCGACGCATGTGGCGCCAGGCCAGCGCGCCGCAGACCACGCCGAGCGCCGTTACCGCAAGGCCCGGCCACTGACTGCCATGGCCCTGCCCCAGCCGTTCCATCCCGAACAACAGCGCCGTGCAGGCCACGCCCAGCAGCAGGAAACCTTTCAGGTCAAACGGCCGAGTGCTGACTTCATTGCGCTGGGGGATGAGGATGAGGGTGGCAATCAGCGCCATGACGCCGAGGGGCAGGTTGAGGTAGAAAATCCACGGCCACGACGCGTGGGTAACGATGAACCCGCCCAGGGGCGGCCCGAGTATCGGCGCCACCAGCCCGGGCCAGGTGATCAGCGAAATGGCCCGCACCAGGTCTTTCTTTTCAGTGGCGCGCATGACCGCGAGGCGCCCAACCGGGACCATCATTGCGCCGCTCATGCCTTGCAGGACCCGGGCGGCGACGAACGTCTCAAGACTGTCGCTGATGCCGCACAGCATCGAAGCCACCGTGAACAGCACGATGGCGCCGCCGAACACCCGGCGTGAACCGAGTCGGTCGGCCAACCAGCCGCTGAGGGGAATGAACGCGGCGATCGCCAGCATGTAGGCGCTCATGCCGATATTCAGATCCACCGCCGCGACGCCGAAGGTCCGGGCCATTTCCGGCATGGCCGTGGCGATCACCGTGGCGTCGAGGTTTTCCATGAAAAAAGTGACGGCCACCAACAAGGCGATCAGCGTGGATTGGCGTTGCGACATCGTCGGGTCCTCAGGCGAGCGTGGCGTTGAACGTGCCGGGTCACGGCAGCAGGTAGCGCATCACCGAATCACAGATCATCGCCTTCTGCCGCGCCTTGACCGCTTCGTCTTCCAGGTCGATCTGGAAAATCTCGGAAAAGGTATGGCGGTTCGACACCCGATAGAAACAGAACGAACTCATCAGCATGTGCAGGTCAACGGCCTGTACGCCTGCCCGGAACACGCCGTCCTGCTCGCCGCGCCGCAAGGTGTCGTCCAGCGCCTGCAAGACGTTCCGGCTCAGCTCGCGGATGGTCGGAGACTGTTTGACGTTGGCGCCGTTGTGGATGTTTTCGATGCACACGATGCGCACGAAATCGACGTTGCGGTCGTGGTGATCGAAGGTGAATTCCACCAGCCGCCTGACCGCTTCTTCCGGCGCGAGCACGCCGAGGTCAAGGCTGCTTTCCGTGGTGCGAATGTCGCCGTACAGCTTCTCCAGCACTTCGGTGTACAGCTGCTCCTTGCTGTTGAAGTAGTAATAGATCATCCGCTTGGAGGTTTGCGTGCGTTCGGCGATCGCATCAACGCGGGCGCCGGAGAGCCCCTGGGCGACGAACTCGGCGACGGCCGCCTGGAGGATGCCGTCGCGGGTTTTTTCCGGATTGTTCTTGCGGGACTTTCGCGGGGCGTCTACGGGCGCTTCGGCGAGGCTGTCGTCAACGGTTTTCATGCGGGGCTCACGACCACGGTGGAATCGCGGGATTATGGGCTGCGCCTGTGCGTTACGGAAGTGGTGCGTGCCGATGCGCTACACGTCATCAGAACCGTGCGGAGCCGCTGCGGGCCCTGGCCATTGCCGCCAGGCGCACTGCCGCATTCGCCTCGCCATACCCGGCGTAACCCTTCCTGCGCTGGAGGATTTCAAAAAAGAAACGCCCCTCGAACGCCTCGGTGAAGGCGTGAAACAGCTCGCCACCGTCGGCATCGCGGTCATACAGCACGTTATGGTGCGCCAGTTCGCCAAGGAATGCGGCGTCGAAACCGAACCGCGCGCCCAGGTCATCGTAATAGTTCTGCGCAATGGCCAGCCACGGCACGCCTGCCGCTTTGGCGCGGGCAACCTGGGCGAAGATGTCGTCACAGGCAAAGGCGATGTGATGAACGCCAGAGCCACCGTAGCTCGACAGTGCGTGGGAGATTGCCGTGTTGCCGCGATCCGGTGTGTTCAGCGGCAGGCGCACGGTGCCGCAACGGCTGCGTAACGACCGGCTCCTCACCAGACCGTGAGGGTCAGGCAGCAGCTGGTCGGCATCGGCCACAAAATCCAGCACGCTTTTGTAGAACAGCACCCGGCTGTCCAGGCTGTCGGCCGGCAACGCCATGGCCACATGATCGATGCACTGCAAACCGCTTTGCGTCGGAGACTGCGGGCTCAGGATGAGGTCGCTGTCCCAGCTCGATTGCCCAGCCGCGGCAGGCTCGACCAGGTAAATACGGCTGCCGTCCGGCGCACGCACCGCCGGGAGCTCCCGATCATCAGGCCCCACCGGACCCCTATAGATTTCGGCATTGAACTGACGCGCCCGCTCCAGCGCGTCAGCGCTGTTGTCCACCCGCAACCCCATGGCGCGCAGCGACGGGCCGGGGGCTTCAAGGGCTGAGTCAGCGAAGGAAGCGGCAGCGAAAGGCATCTGAGGTAAGGACAAGCGCTCGGCGTTCAACACGATATTGATATCGCCCTGCCCCAGCATGGTCACGGCTTTGCTGCGGTGCTGACCCAGGGTGCCGAAGCCCAGGCCATGCAGCCAGCTGACCAATCGCGCACTCTGGGCATCCTCCACGGCAAACTCGAGAAACTCGACGCCGTTGCAGGCGCTGGGTGCCGGCGGATGGAACAACACTAACGGCGCGACGGGTTGAGATGGCTGCTCCAGCAGCGCGCGGGTTTGCTCCTCCAGATACAGCAACGAACGCAGGCCGTCGGCGGCGTTGGCCCGAGTGGGCGCGGCGCGAAACACGTCGTTGAAAATCTCCAGCGACAGCGGGCCGGTGTAGCCGCTGCGCAGGATCGCCGCAAGAAAACCGGGGCAATCGAACTCGCCCTGCCCCGGAAAACACCGGAAATGCCGGCTCCACTCCAGCACGCCCATGTTCAGCAGCGGCGCGTCGGCCATCTGCACGAAGAAGATCTTGTCGCCGGGAATCTGCGCAATCCCGCTCGGATCGCCCTTGAGCGACAGCGTGTGGAAACTGTCGAGCAGCACGCCGAGGGCGGGATGGTTGACCTGCCGGACGAGATCCCAGACCTGCTGCCAAGTGTTGACGTGACGCCCCCATGCCAGCCCTTCATAACCCACGCGCAGCTGACGCGCCCCAGCCCGCTCGGCGATCGACCCAAGGTCATCGAGCAGCACGTCTCGCTCGCCCAGGGAATCGCTGGCGGTATTGCTGCACACCAGCATCAGGTCGGTGCCAAGTTCGTGCATCAGGTCGAATTTGCGCTCGGCACGGTCGAGGTTGCGCTGCAGGTGCTCGCGGCGACAGCCCTCGAAGTCGCTGAAAGGCTGAAACAGGGTGATGGCAATGCCCAGATCCGCGCATAACTGCCGCACCTGACGCGGACTGCCGTCGTAGCAGAGCAGGTCGTTTTCGAAGATTTCAACACCGTCAAACCCTGCGGCGGCAATGGCTTCCAGCTTTTCCGGCAGGGTGCCGCTCAAGGAAACGGTGGCGATCGATCGCTGCATGCGGGGGTGGCTCCTGAATAATCACATGGCGCCCGGCACGACGATGGGGCTCGAACCGGGCGGGCGTTCATGGGATTATTCGCGCCGCTGCATGGGACATCAAATGAAATGAACCATGCGGTTAGTTTTATGACGCGATGCAGGGCCAAGGCCCTGGCCGCGCGGACATCACCATAACAATTTCAAAACAGGCTTGATGCTTATGCGGTCCCCTTCTGCTTCGCCTGCCCCGGTCGCCTCCCACCCTGCGCCTTCCCACGCCAGTGTGAGCGAAAAAATTCGCGGCGCCCTGGCCGTCGGCAAAACCCGTTGGGGCATGCTGGCACTGGTGTTCTTCGCCACCACCCTGAACTACATCGACCGCGCCGCACTCGGCGTGATGCAACCGATCCTGGCGAAGCAAATGAGCTGGACGGCGATGGATTACGCCAACATCAACTTCTGGTTCCAGGTCGGTTACGCCATCGGTTTTCTGCTGCAGGGGCGTTTCATCGATCGGGTCGGCGTCAAGCGCGCGTTCTTTCTGGCGGTGCTGCTGTGGAGTGTTGCGACGGGCGCCCATGGCCTGGCCACTTCGGCAGCGGGCTTCATGGTCTGCCGGTTCATTCTCGGCCTGACCGAAGCGGCGAATTACCCGGCCTGCGTCAAGGTCACCCGGGTGTGGTTCCCGGCCGGCGAACGCGCCGTGGCCACCGGCATATTCAACGCCGGCACCAACGTCGGTGCGATGGTCACGCCCGCCCTGTTGCCGCTGATCCTCACGGTGTGGGGCTGGCAGGCGGCATTCATCTGCATGGGTGCGCTGGGGCTGGTCTGGGTCATCACCTGGCGGCTGACCTATTTCAATCCGCAGGAACATCCCACCGTGCGCGCCAGTGAGCGGGCCTACATCAACAGCGAGGCCGAGCCTGAGACCGAGGCTGAAGCGGAAAAAGTACCGCTCTCGCGGATCCTGAAGATGCGCGGCACCTGGGCCTTCGCCCTCGCCTACGCCCTGACCGCGCCGGTGTTCTGGTTCTACCTCTACTGGCTGCCGCCGTTTCTGAATCAGCAATACAACCTGGGCATCAGCGTGACGCAGATGGGCATCCCGCTGATGCTGATCTGGCTGACCGCCGATTTCGGCAGCATCGGCGGCGGCATTCTCTCCTCGTGGCTGATCGGCCGGGGCATGCGCCCGATGACCGCCCGCTTGCTGTCGATGCTGGTATTCGCCGTGACGATCATTGGCGTGGTGTTCGCCGCCAACGCCAGCGGTCTCTGGGTGGCGGTGCTGGCCATCGCCCTGGCGGTGGGTGCGCATCAGGCCTGGACGGCGAACATCTGGAGCCTGGTCATGGATTACACGCCCCGGCACATGATCAGCACCGTGTTCGGCTTCGGCGGCATGTGCGCGGCCATCGGCGGCATGTTCATGACGCAGATCGTCGGCGCCGTCCTGACCGCGACCCACAACAACTACAGCGTGCTGTTCACCCTGATCCCGGTGATGTACTTCGTTGCGCTGATCTGGATGTATTTCATGGCGCCGCGCAAATCATGAAGCCGCTGTCGTCAGCCACCCTTCTTGCGCTGTTGCCACGCCGCCGCCAGGCCGCTGAGGCAGATGATCGCAATGCCGGCCTGGGCGACAAGCGACGGTGAGTGATTGAAGACGATGTAGCCCCACAGCCCGGCGAAGACGATCTGGCAGTAACCGAACGGCGCCAGCATGGCCGGGGCGGCGAAGCGGAAGGCCTGGGTCAGCATCAGGTGCGCGACCATGCCGCAGGTGCCCAGCGCCAGCATGAAAGGGATGTGTTTCCACTCCGGCGACTGCCAGAAGAACGGCACGATGGCGCTCATCAACAGGCTGTTGAACAGCCCGGCGAAGAAGTTGCTGGTGGTCGGGCTGTCGTGGGCCGCGACCAGACGGGTCAGCAGCTGATAGCAGGCGAAACAGAACGCCGAGCCCAGCGGCAGTAACACCGCCGGCCGAAACAGCTCGCCACCGGGATGGACGATGACCAGTACCCCGCTGAAGCCCACCAGCACGGCGATCCATTGCCCGCGGCTGACCGTCTCCTTGAGCAGTGGCACCGACAGCGCCGTGACCAGCAGCGGCGCGAGGAAGTTGACCGCGGTCGCCTCGGCGATCGGGATGAACATCAGGCCACTGGTGAACAACAGACTGGTGCCCAGCAGGCACACCGCGCGCAACGCCTGCAAACCCGGGCGCTTGGTGCGCAGCACACGCAGGCCCGACGACGGCATGAAAATGCACGCCATCAGCCCGGTGTGCACCACATAGCGCACCCAGACCACCATCATGATCGGGTAGATGCCGGAGAGGTATTTGGACAGCGTGTCATGGCTGGAAAACAGAAAGGTCGCAAACAGGATCAGTGCGATGCCTTTCAATGGCTGGTTGACGCCGGAGAGTGGCGTGCTGGTGGTGCTCATCTGCGTTCCTTTGGCCTTGCGTGAATGCGGGTCTGTCCCTTGCCGTGTCGAGCGCCGGCCTTTCGTCGAGGAATCCAGTGTCAGCAAGAATATAGAAGGCGTCGCCGGAGCACCAAGCAAACATGACCGCCCGGGCGTTTTTCTGACTGTCTGGATCAGACCTTTCCGCTCGCCCGAATTTGCCGCAGACTGCCGCTCTCGTTGGCTCGAAAACGGACGCTCAGTGGACCGCATTCAGGAAATGACCCTCTTTGCCGCCGTCGCCGAAGGCCCCAGCTTCGCGGCGGTGTCGCGCAATCTGAATGTGTCCACGGCCACCGTGACCCGCGCCGTCGCGCAACTGGAAGCGCGGCTCGGCACCTTGCTGATCGTGCGCACCACCCGGCAGTTGCGCCTGACCGAAGCCGGCGTGCGCTTCGCCGACGACTGCCGGCGCCTGCTGGCCGATCTGCACGAAGCCGAAAGCGCCGCTGCCGGCATCCATGCCACGCCCCGCGGGTTGCTGACCATTACCGCGCCGCAGGTGTTCGGCGATTTGCACGTCACGCCGGTCATGACCGACTACCTGAGTCAGCACCCGGAGGTGCAGATCCGGGGCCTGTTGATGGACCGGATTGCCGGTCAACTGGAAGAAGGCATCGACGTGTCGGTGCGCATCGGCGAGTTGCCCGACTCGTCGATGACGGCCATTCAGGTCGGCACCGTCCGGCGGATGGTCTGCGCCTCCCCCGCTTATCTCGCTGCCCACGGCACGCCCCGGCACCCCCACGAACTCATCGAGCGCGAAACCGTGTCCGTGATGATCACCGGTCGGAGCCCCGCGTGGACCTTCCGCATCGAAGGCCAGCACCAGGAAGTAAAGGTGCAGTCGCGGCTGTCGATGACATCGTTCACTGCGTCCATTCATGCTGCCATTGATGGCTGGGGGCTGACCCAGGTGCCGTCCTATCAGATTCGCCGACACCTGCAGGCGGGCACCTTGTGCGCGGTGCTCGAAGACTTCGAAGTCACGCCGATGCCGGTTTACGTGGTCTACGTCGAGGGGCGACGGGGGTCATCCAAGGTGCGCTCGTTCGTTGATTTCTGCGTGCAGCGTTTGCGCGCGGACCTGCATTACAGCGCCGGGCCGGGTTGATGGCGGGGCACTCCCACACGTCCTGCACCCACCGAAAATCCCGAGCCGAACACCACCCCGTGGGAGTCGAGCTTGCTCGCGAAGGCTTACTTTCAGTCCCCAGAAAAGTGGCTGAATGCATCGACTTCTTCGTGAGCAAGGTGGAGCGCCACCCCGGTCACTCGCACCGGACACCCCAGTCTCTCCCTACCTACTGAAATAGGGTTAGAGTGGTCGCGCTGGCTCCGTCATCCTTCGACACAGCAACAAAAGGAACGGGGCGCTTTCCATCAATTGCCTGAAGGAAGACCCGCGTGAATCCATCGTCTCACCCAGCGAACATTGCCGAATTGATCGTCGCCGCCATGGGCGCCGGTCAGAAAATCACCGAAATCCGTCCCGAATACGTGCCCGACGATGCGGCCAGTGCCTACGCGCTGCAGCGCGAGATTCTGCGTCTGCGCGACACCACCGTGGGCGGCTGGAAGGTTGGCGCCAAGTCGCCGACCGGGCCAATCAATGGCGCGCTGTTGCCGGACGACGGTATTTTTGCCAGCGGCAGCCAGGTTGAGTGCGTCGACTATCCGTCGCCGATTCTGGAGCTGGAGATCGCGTTTCGTCTTGGCCGCGAATTCACCCCTCGCGACGAGGCGTATTCGGATGAAGACGTGCTGAGCAGCATCGCGACGATGGGCGCGACCATTGAAGTGGTGTCGAGCCGGTTCGCGGCCTGGCCGAAGATCGAACCGCTGCTGGCCTTGGGCGACCTGCTCAACCATGGGGCGTTGGTCATCGGTGAGTTTGTCGACTACGACGCCAGCTTTCCGTTTGTCGAGCCTGCGCTGAGCTTCACTTATGGCGATGAAGACATTGTGCCGGGCGATGGTGCGAATCCGGCCGGTGACCCTCGGCGGTTGCTGCCTTGGCTGGTCAATCACCACACGCAGAATGGGTTGAGCGTGACGCCGGAGATGGTGATTACGACCGGTTCCTACACCGGGATGTACAAGACCCGCGGGCCGGGTCTGGCGGTTGGCGAGATTCGCGGGCTGCCGGTGGTCTCGGTGGAGTTGATTTAGGTTCCTCGGTCGCCATTGGTGGGACCGGCTTTAGCCGGGAAGCCTTTGATTTGGGTGCTTCGGGGATCGTTGCTCATCCCTGCCGCCAATACCCCGGCCGGTTGTACACCTCTTTCAGAAACGCGATAAAGAATCGCACTTTCGCCGGCAGGTAATGCTGCTGCGGGTACACGCCCTGGATGTCGTAGCTGGGCAAGGCGAATTCGTCCAGCACGGTGACCAGCGCGCCACTTTCAACCTCGTTCTGAATCTCCCACGTCGAACGCCAGCTCAGGCCCAGCCCGCGCTTGGCCCAGTCATACAACAGCTCGCCATCGTTGCAGTACAGGTTGCCCGCAACCTTGATCGCCACCGGCTTGCCCTCGCGCTGAAATGTCCAGCCGCGATGCTGCCCGCCCTGCAGGTTGAACGACAGACAATTGTG
This sequence comes from Pseudomonas sp. PS02290, assembly GCF_029960075.1. Classification (NCBI taxonomy): domain Bacteria; kingdom Pseudomonadati; phylum Pseudomonadota; class Gammaproteobacteria; order Pseudomonadales; family Pseudomonadaceae; genus Pseudomonas; species Pseudomonas sp. PS02290. The sequence continues at coordinate 935 of NZ_JASCOY010000117.1, read as the reverse complement.
CTGCGCCAGATCCTCAAGCACCTGGGGAAACCCATGCTCGGCGAAATAAGCCGGCGAACCGCAGACCACGCGTTTATTGGCGTACAGCTTGATGGCGACGTAGTTCGGGTCCAGCACCTCGCCGATGCGGATGCTCATGTCATAACCCTCACGCACCAGATCCACCACGTTGTCAGTGAGGTTGAATGACAGCTGCAAATCCGGGAACCGCGCCTGAAATTCCGGCGCATGGGGCGCCACGTGCTGACGACCAAACCCCGCCGGCGCCGAAACCACCAGATGCCCGCGCACGCTGCTTTCGTTCTCGCTGATGCTGGCGTCCAGCTCCTCGAACGACTGCAGCACCAGCTTGGCGTTCTCCAGGTACGACTCGCCGGCATCGGTCAGGGTCAAGCCCCGCGTCGAGCGATGAATCAGCTTTACGCCCAGGCGATCCTCCAGCGCGCTCAATCTTCGGCCCATGATCACCGGCGTCACCCCCTCCACCAGCGCCGCGGCGGCAAAACTGCCACGGGTGGCCACCAGGACGTAGCTGCGCAATTCGGTATAGCGATCCATTCGATACTCCAGATACCGATAGAACGGATTAAAACAGCCATTCACAAAACATCGTATTCAAATCAGGCTGTTTACGTACAAAAACTATCGAGTTCAGGAGACTAACAAATGACCGTCATGAGAGCCATCGAAGCCGCCGTTCTGGTGATGCGTCGCGAAGGCGTCGACACCGCCTTCGGTATTCCGGGCGCCGCGATCAACCCGCTGTACGCCGCTTTCAAGAAACTCGGCGGCGTCGATCATGTGCTGGCGCGCCACGTCGAAGGCGCTTCGCACATGGCCGAGGGTTACACCCGCGCCATCGCCGGCAACATCGGCGTGTGCATCGGCACCTCGGGCCCGGCCGGCACTGACATGATCACCGGTCTGTATTCAGC
>NZ_JASCOY010000116.1:0-13558 GCF_029960075.1 Pseudomonas sp. PS02290 | reverse complement strand
CTGAGCTGTACCGGGGAGCCTCTACGAGTCACTTGTGGCATGAGCTGAGTCCTTGTTTGAGTGGCATGCGAAGGCGGAAGTTAACCATGAAAAACCGCGGCAACCTACCGCCAGAAACGATTTTGTTGTCAGGAAACGCGGTGCATTACCGGTTTGTCCATCAGCCCCGGACGCGAGCACACGTCCACCACCCAGTCGACGAATACCCTCACCCGCCGTGAGGTCTGCCGGTGTGCCGGATACAGCGCGGTCAAAGGCAATAGTGGTTGTTCGACATCGCCCAGCACTTCGATCAGCTCGCCACGACGCAATAATTCGGCAACATGGTAATACGGCGTCTGCACCAGACCGTAACCCGCGCTGCACGCGGCGAGGTAGCCATCGGCGCTGTTGGTCGCCAGGGCTTTGGGCAGGTCCGGCGCCAGGGTCCGGCCGTCGATGACGAACTCCAGCCCGTAGCGCTTGTTGGTGGTCGAAGAAAAGTATTCGATGATCTGGTGATGCTGCAGATCGGCCAGTGATTGCGGCGTGCCCCTTCGCTGCAGATAGCCCGGACTGGCGCACACCACCTGGCGCATCTGAGCGAGCGGCCGGGCCACCAGTGAATGATCGAGGGGCTGCCCGCCACGGATCACGCAATCGTAGCCCTCCCTGATCAAATCCACCGGGCGATCGTTCATGCCTACTTCCATTTCCAGCCGGGGGTAACGTTCGGTGAACTCCGGCAACAGCGGCATGATAATCAGCCGACCGATGCCAGACGGCATGTCGACGCGCAGCACCCCTTCCGGGTCTTTGGCCACCGAGGAGAACACCGATTCGGCGGCTTCCAGCGCGTTCAGTACATTCACGCAGCGTTGGTAATAGGCCTGACCGTCCGGCGTTGGCGTCACCGGTCGCGTGGTGCGCATCAACAATTGCACGCCCAGTTCAGCCTCCAGTTGCTTGATCAGAATGGTCACCGAGGCGCGCGGCATGTGCAGGCTGTCGGCGGCTTTGGCGAAACCGCCCAGCTCGACGATGCGCGTGAAGGCTCGCATCGCATTGAATTTATCCATAACTCGTCACATGTCCGCTGAGGGATTGTTTAGAAATAACCAATAGTGAAACCACTTTTAGCCGGTTTATCCCGACGCTGTCGAGGCGCAAGAATGGCGGTCCTCTTGATCGACAAGGCATTCATCATGCAAACGCGTCAACTTGGCAAAAATGGACCACAGGTCTCGGCCCTGGGTTTGGGCTGCATGGGCATGACCGACTTTTACACCACAGGCGGCAATCCCGATGAAGCGATCGCCACCCTTCACCGGGCGCTTGAGATGGGCGTCACCCTGCTCGACACCGCCGACATGTACGGCCCCCACACCAACGAAGAACTGTTGGGCAAAGCGCTGGCGGGCAAGCGGGATCAGGCGTTCATCGCCAGCAAGTTCGGCATCGTGCGTACACCGGGCGACGCCGGCGCGCGCGGGGTCAATGGCAGTCCCGAGTACATCCGCGCCGCGATCGATGGCACGTTGCAGCGGCTGAAAATCGACACCCTGGATCTGTATTACCAGCACCGCATCGATCCGGGCGTGGCAATCGAAGAGTCCGTTGGCGCCATGGCTGAGCTGGTCAAGGCCGGCAAGGTGCGCTTTCTCGGCTTGAGCGAAGCGTCGGCCAGCACCCTCGAACGCGCTCACAAGGTTCACCCCATTGCCGCCTTGCAGACCGAATACTCCCTGTGGAGCCGCGATCCGGAAGAAAACGGCGTACTGGATACCTGTCGCCGTCTGGGTATCGCGTTTGTTCCGTACAGCCCGTTGGGACGAGGCTTTCTGACGGGCGCCCTGAAAAGCCCGGACGACTTCGCCGCCGATGACTACCGCCGCAGCAGCCCTAGGTTTCAGGGCGAAAACTTCGCCAAAAACCTGCTACTGGTGCAGAAGGTCGAGCAACTGGCGGCAGAAAAAGGCATCACTGCCGGCCAGCTGGCGTTGGCCTGGGTGCTCGCCCAGGGCAATGACGTGATTCCGATTCCCGGCACCAAGCAGCGCAAATACCTGGAGGAGAACGTCGGCGCGTTGGACGTGTCCCTCAGCCCAGCGGAGTTGCAGGGGCTGAAAGACTTGTTCCCGGTTAACGCTGTGGCGGGTGGTCGTTATCCGGATGCGGCGATGAAGCTGGTCAACGGCTGAAGCCGGTTACTCGACAGCCGCTTAAGTCGCGGCGGTTGCGTGACTCCTCAAAACCGGCTTGCTAGCGGAGCACTCTCCCCCGCGAGCAAGCCGGCTTCGTCGAAGGCGTTCGCCCTCGTCTGATCAAAAATCCCGCTTGTAGAAGATATCCAGCGAACTCGCCACACCACCCGCGACCTCCAGGTACACCTTCTTGCTGAGCAGATAGCGCAAGGTCAACGTATTGGCCGGTTCAAACACCCCCACGCCATACCGCAGGCTGAGCTTGTCGGTGATCTTGCCGCTGGCGACCACCGCCGTCTTGTCGCCGCTGCCGGAGGTGTCCAGGTCGAAATCCTGAATCCCCAGCCCGGACGCCAGCTTGCCCGCCGTCGAGGAACCGCCGGCCAGGCCCAATGCCAGCGCCGCCTGGGCGACCATGTTGCTGTCCTCACCGTTGGTGCTCAGCGGACGGCCCAGCACCAGATAGGACAGCGCTTGCTCCTGGCTCATGGCCGGTTCCGAGAACACCGTGGTGGTCGGTTGCTCGGCGCTGCCGCTCAGTCGAATGCCGGCGATCACGTCGTCGGTCTGGCGGATGGCCTCGATGTCCAGATACGGCTGATCCACGGGCCCTGCGAACAACAGGCGTGCCTTGCGAATGGTCAGGCGCTGGCCGTAGGCCCGGTAGCGGCCATCGTTGAGGTTCAACTCGCCGCGGGTGTCCATGTTGTCGCCGATGTGCACGTGCCCGACGAGATTGGCGGTCAGGCCGAAGCCGGTGAAACTCAGGGTTTCCTGCCCCACTTCGACGTTCACGTCCATGGCGATGGCGATGGCGAGCGGGGTTTTGCCCTGTTGGGTCTGCTGGCCGACGATCACCGTGTCATCGGAGACTTTCACGGTCGAGGGCGGTAGCTGCCGCACGGTGATCTCGCCTTTCGGAATCAGGACTTTTCCCGACACCGCCAGCCGGTCGCCCTGCAGAGTAATCTTCAGGTCCGGCGCCGCTTCCAGCTTGGCGTAGGGCTCAACAGTAATCGGCAGGTGGGTGCCTTTCACCGCAACGTCGACATCTAGCGCATCGGCCCAGGCCACATGCCCGCCAATACTGCCCTGACCCGCCGCGCCGCTGCTCCATTTGCCGGTCAAATCCACACGTTCGCCGGCAATCAGGGCTTGAACGTTGAGTTTTTCAAAGCTCACAGGCACTTCCGGCCCCGACACCTCACCGTCGGTGAGCGCCACGTTGCCGTTGATCTGCGGCGCCATCAGGCTGCCCGAAATCCGGCCGCTGCCGTTGAGCTTGCCGTTGAGTTTCTCAATCATCGGGACGAAAGGCCGGCCCACTGAAATATCCAGGCCGCTAAGGGTGAAGTCGCCGGTCACTGATTTGTTTTTGGCGATTGGATCGATGCTCAGTCGGGCCAGCAGTTCGCCGAGCTTGCCGCCACGAAAATCGAGGCTGGTGTCGACTTTCTTCGGGGTCAGGCTGCTGGTCAGCTTCAGCGTGTCGTAGGGGAAGTCCAGCCACTGATTCTTGTCCTTGACCCGCAGCGTCCCGCCGCTGGCGTCGATTACCACCTGGCCATTGGGGCCGGCAGCGGGAACGTCCAGCTGGATGTCGGCATTGAGCGCGCCCTTCCACGCAAAATCCTTGGGCAGCCACTGCGCCAGGCTTTCCAGCGGGAAGCGCTTGAGGTGATAGCGCAGGCGCGGCTCCGGCATCAGACGCTGATCTTCGCCGCACAGACTCGCAGGCCCCGAGACCCAGCAATGGGCACCGAAGTTGACCTTGCCGTCGGCCAGACGCTCCAGTTTGGCCGGCTGTTGCAGCTTCCAGTCCTGCCCGCCGCTCTGGATGTCACCGCTGGCCAGACGCCCGCGCCAGTTGCCTTTGTCCAGGTTGCCGTCCAGCGCGAGGGCCAGTTTGAGCAACGGTCCCTGTAGGTCGAGTTTCACCTGCTGACGCTTGATGTCGCCCTGACCGTTGACAGTTAAAGCGCCCAATGCGGTATCGCCGGCTTGAATGCCGGATGTCTTCAGATCAAGGGTTGCGCGCTGGGCGTTGTCGAGCTTGGCCGCCAACGTAAGGGCTTGCAGCTTGTTCGCCTCAAAGGCCAGTTGAGTGCCCTGCAACGCCAATTGCCCCTGGGGCGCCTGCACGGTGCCGGCGACATCAAGGCGGCCTTTCATCTGCCCTTGTAGCCCGGGCCACAGTTGACCCAGCCGCGGGAGGTTGATGTCCAGCTGTGCGGCGATTTTCTGCTGCAGGCTGCCCGTGCCCTGAATCCGGTTATCGCCCAGGCGGATGTCCAGGGCGTTGAGATTCCATTTATTGTCGGCCCCATCGGCCTTGGCTTGCAGGACCGCAGGTTGGCCGCGCAGACGCCCTTTCAGATCCAGGTCGGCATTCAGGTTCAATTGCTCGTTACGCAACGACCCTTTGCTGCGCAGCGGACCTGCCAGGGCGCCCGGCAACTCCGCGACCCAATAAGCGGGATCGATGGCGCTGAGATCCAGCGCCGTGTCCCAGGCGATGCCGTCGGCAAATTGCAGGTTCAGGTGACCGCTGGCCTTGCCCTGCCCGGCTGCCAGTTCAAGCTGGGGCAGAAAGATCTGCTGCAGATCGCCGCTGAACGGGCTTTCCAGAGTGAAGGGACCGGCCGGCCCTTTGAAGTCCCCAGCGAAATGGCCGAGGTATTTGCCGTCGGTGTAGGACACTTCGCCGGTGAACGTATGCACGCTGACCTGCGGCTCTTCGATCAGTGGGTACAGGCGATGCCAGGGGAAATCGAGCCAGTCGATTTTCGCGTCGGCGCGCAGGCCCTGCTGCCAATCCAGCGTGCCGCTGGCCTTGAGGCGCTGATTGTCACTGGCGGTCAGTTCCAGCGCCGCAATGTCCGCGCCCTTGGCGTCGACACGCCCTTGTAGCGCCAGTGCCACCGGGCCTTTTTCAGCGGGAAGGCTGGCATTGCCGGTGATGGCGTAGCCCTGGGCAAGGTCGCCCTTGGCGTTGAGAACCAACTGATTGAGCTGCAACGTTTCCGGCAAATCGGCAGCGGGTTTGAACGTGTCGCTGGTGATGGCAATGGTTGCCGGCAGGTTTTCCACCAACGGCTGCAGCTCACCGATCAGATGAGCGTCGATATACCCCTTGCTCTGCGCATTCAGCGTCAACGTATTGAGCAGATCGCCCTGAATGCTCAGCGCCAGTGACAACGGCTGACCGCTGACATCCGGCAGCTTCAATTGCCCTTCGGCGGTCAGCGGCCAGTCGCCCTCGGGTTTGAGCAGCCCCGACAGGTCGAGGGCGATGTCATCACGACCGGCGTGCAGCGAATCGATCTTCAACCCTTCGGCAGTCCAGTGCGCCGCCAGTTGCACGTCGCGAACCTGTTCGGTGCCGTCCAGGTGCAGACTGCCGATCTGCACGCGACCCAGCTGCAGGGCCAGCGGCAGCTTGAGATCCGGCAGTTTGATGGGGGCGCTGCTGGCTTCGTCGCTCGAAGGCGGAAATTGCAGCCTGATGTCGCCCGTCTGCAGGTTGTCGATGCACAGCGTCATGCGCGCCAGGCACGCCGGTGACCAGTCGAACACCGGCGCGTCAATGTCGACTGTGCTCTGGCCTTGCTGCCAGATCAGGTGATCCGCCTGCCATGCGCCGCCCAGACGACCGGAAAACCCTTCGGCCGACAGGCCCGGCACCAGACCGAGCGCCCAACGACTGCCGCTTTGGGTGCCGAGAAGGAGAGTCATCGTCAGCACCACGAGGATGACTAACGACAGCAGCGTAATCGCTGTGATTGCGACGGTGCGTTTCAACAAATCCCTATTCGTCACAGTTCAGGTCCCATCGAGAAGTGCAGACGAATACCGCCGTCTTCATCCAGTGCGTGGGCGAGGTCCAGGCGCAGCGGCCCGACCGGGGACACCCAGCGCACACCAATGCCTACGCCTGTCTTGAGGCTCGGCAGGTCCAGGGTATTAAACGAGTTGCCCTGATCGACGAACGCCGCCACTCGCCACTTTTCGGCGATGGAGTACTGGTACTCGGCGCTGCCGGCGATCATGTAGCGGCCGCCGATCTTGTCGCCGTCGGAGTTTTCCGGGGACAGCGATTGGTAGTCATAACCGCGCACGCTCTGATCGCCACCGGCAAAGAAACGCAGCGAAGGCGGGATCGATTTGTAGCCATTGGTGGCACTGCCGCCGACCTGCACCCGCCCGAGAAAGCGGTGGTTCTGCGCCACGGTGGTCAGCCCTTTGAGCATGACCGTGCCGTGCAAGAGGTTGGCGTCCGAGCCCAGTCCTTCCTTGGCGACCTGAGTATCGAACTGCAGCCGGTAGCCATTGTGCGGGTCGATGCGGTTATCGCTGCGCAGGTATGAATAGCTGACGCCGGGCATGAGCAAGGTGCTGAGGCCTTCATCGTTGCCCAGCCGGTATTCTTCGCGCTGCCATTTCAGCGAGACCACCCGCTCCCAGCCGCTGGGCAATTTGCTGTGCCACTCGGGGCCGACGGTCAAGAGTTTGCTGAGACTGTCTGTGTCGGCGATTTCTTCATATTGGTAGCCGCCGGCGAAACGCAGTTTGTCGGTCAGGGGCGGGTCCAGCGGGATGTCGTAGAACAGGCCGACATTCTGCCGTGGCGCAGAGATTTCGGCTTCAGCGCCATAGCTGTGACCCTGGGGATTGACCCAGTGGCGCGTCCAGTTGGCTTTTACCCGAGGGCCAACGTCGGTCGAATAGCCGACGCCCAGTCCCATGGTCCGCGGCTTGCGGGTCTGGAGCTGGACGTCCACCGGAATGACCTGAGCCTGGGCGTCGGTGGGCGATGCGTTGACCCGCACCCCTTCGAAATAGCCGCTCGACTGCATGGCCTGATTGAGTTCGGCGATCAGTTCGGAGTCGTAAGGCGTGTCTTGTTTGAACGGCACCATACGCCGCAGCAGGTCTTCATCGAACGGCGCGTCGCCGCTGAAGGTGACTTTGCCAAGGGAGAAACGCGGCCCGCTGTCGTAGACCAGTTCAATGTCGGCGACACCGGCACGGGGGTCAACGGACAGGCGCTGGGTCACGAACCGGCCATTGAAGAAGCCGTAGCGCGCGGCCTGGGTTTCGATCAGGTGTTTGGCGTCCTCGTAGACACCATGGTTGAGCACAGCGCCGGGTTTCAGGGCGTCGCCTTTGGGCACCCGGAAGCTTTTCAGCTGGGTGGCCTGCCCGGTCACGCGGATGGACACATTGCGCAGGTGGACGGGCTCACCCGCCTCGACCTTCAGCAGCAGTTGCAGGTTGTTGTCGACATGGCGGACTTCGCTGTCAATCTGCGCCTGATAATAGCCAAGGGCCTGAGCGGCCTTCTGCGCCTGCTCGACGGCCCCCACGCTGAAACGTTCGAGGGCTGGCTCGTCGCGCTCGCCGAGGCTGCCTACATACCCTTCGATGTTGGATTTGAGCGCGGCATTGGACGGCTTGATCCGGACCTCCAGCTGCGCATCGGCGAATGCCGCGCAGCTGGACAACATCAAGAGAAAGCCACTGGTGTATCGATGGGGAAACTTCATAGGCGCGAATGCTACACGAGCGACGCGGGCTGCTGGAACCCGCTCAAATGGGGAAGCTTGCGTAGCTCAAGCCACAGAGCCCAATGAAACCTGGGGGTTTGGGCGGAAAAATATGCGTTCTCGGACGGGTCCTACTTCCACTTCGCCGATTTCTTGATAACCGTGTCGATCGTAAAAATCCAGATAATGGCCATTTCCCGTGTCGAGGACGATCCCTTCCGAGTTTTTGTCCTGCCCACACCAGTCATGCAACGCCAGAAGCAACTGCTCACCATAATGCTTGCCCTGAAAATCAGGATGGACGCCGAGCAGCGGCAGCACATGAACCGCTTCCGACGGCGCACAGGCCAGCACGTCATGGTAATACTCCAGGTAGCGCTGGGTCCCGCGCAGGCCGGTGCTTATCAACATGCGAATCCGCCAGGCCCAGCTTTCGGTGATGCCCAGTCGCCGCTGGGGAGGCGCAATCAGCGCAACGCCCACCAGACGGTCCGCGACGAACAGCCCCAACGCCGGCAAGTCCTGAAGAAAGTGCTGTTTGACCAACGCACGGATGGTCGCCTTGACCCGGTGGTCATAGCCGGAGCGGCCGGATTCGAACAGGTACGCGAAACTCGGCTCCTGACGGTAAGCGAGGTACAGCAACGTGCGGGTTTCGCGGGAATAGCCGCTGTCGAGCTGACGGATCTGCGCCGTTGCGCCAGGCAGTTCAGGCATGGTGTTCGTCCTTTTGATGAGCCCCGGGGCGGTCGCTCGGGTGGCTGTCTTCAAGGCTTCGAGTCGCCGCCCGCAAGCGCAGTTCCCACGACTTGGCCGTCGTTCAGAAATGCACGCCCCCCGGTTCCAATGCAGCCGAGCGAACCGGGCGCTGGCCGTCACCGGGCAGGTCGGCTAGCATCGCCGTTTGTATTTGCAAGGAGCTGCCAGGAGCGCCGCCCATGAAACTTGTGTCTTTTAATATCAACGGCCTTCGCGCCCGACCGCATCAACTGGCGGCGTTGATCGAGAAACATCAGCCCGACGTCATTGGCTTGCAGGAAACCAAGGTCTCCGACGAGCAATTCCCCCAGGCCGATATCGAAGCGCTGGGCTACCACGTGCATTTCCACGGGCAGAAAGGTCATTACGGCGTCGCCCTGCTCTCGCGTCAGCCGCCGCTGTCAATTCATAAGGGCTTCGACAACGACGACGAAGACGCCCAGCGCCGCTTCATCTGGGGCACATTCGCCGATCGCAACGGTAATCCGGTGACAGTCATGAACGGCTATTTCCCACAGGGCGAAAGCCGTGATCACCCGACCAAATTCCCGGCGAAGCTGCGCTTCTACGCAGATCTGCAGAACTTGCTGGAAACGAAATTCAGCAATGACCAGCCGCTGGTGGTGATGGGCGACGTCAACATCTCTCCGGAAGACAGCGACATCGGCATCGGCGCCGACAACGCCAAGCGCTGGCTGAAAACCGGCAAGTGCAGCTTCCTGCCGGAGGAGCGCGAGTGGCTCGCCAAACTCAAGAACTGGGGCCTGGTGGACAGCTTCCGCCACCTGTACCCGGAAGTGGTCGATCAATTCAGCTGGTTCGATTACCGCAGTCGCGGTTTTGAAGACGAGCCCAAGCGCGGCCTGCGCATCGACCTGATCCTCGCCTCCCACGGCCTGCAACCGCGCATTAAGGGAGCGGGCGTGGATTATCACTTGCGCTCCATGGACAAGCCGTCCGACCACGCGCCGATCTGGCTTGAGCTGGAATAACCGAATCATTAAATGATGAGCCGCATGGCGCCCTGCCTGCGGCTTGCTCCTCCAACGCGCACCAAGCGGCGATCTGTCATCTGGCCGTCATCCGCCTGTCTTATTCTCCGGCCACCTCAGCTCATATAAAGATGCCGCACATGCTGCGCACTCGCGTTTTCCTTGTCCTCTCTTCACTCCTTGCCGCCGCCCTCTCGGTCAGCGCTGGCGCGGCTACGCTTCCGGCGCCGACTGACGGCTCGCCCGCCTTGCGCATTCAGGGCTCGAATACGATTGGCGCGCAGCTAGGGCCGGCGCTGGTCAAAGGCTTGCTCGCGCAGCAAGGCGCGCAATCGATACAGGAACAACCGGGCGCGCGCCCTAACGAACTGCGCATTACCGCCCAATTGCCCTCGGGCCAGAACGTCAGCATCGACATTGCTGCCCATGGATCGAGCACCGGGTTTGCAGCGCTGAAGGACGGGTTGGCCGATGTGGCGGCATCCTCAAGACCGATCAAGAACAATGAGGCTATCGAGCTGGCGGCCCTGGGCGATCTGCGCAGTCATGAGGCCGAGCAGGTGATCGCCATCGACGGCGTGGCAGTGATTCTTCACCCCGGCAACCCGCTGCGGGAGCTGAGCACGGCGGAACTGGCGAAAATCTTTTCCGGCGAGATCCGCGACTGGGAGCAACTGGGTGGCCCGGCCGGGGCTATCCATTTATACGCACGGGATCAACAGTCCGGCACGTTCGACACCTTCAACGAGTTGGTGCTGGCCAAGTCCGCCAGGACGCTGTCGAAGGAGGCCAGGCGCTTCGAGTCCAGTGAGGAACTGTCCGACCAGGTCAGTCAGGACCGTCAGGGCATCGGCTTCATCGGCCTGCCCTATATTCGCCAGGCAAAGGCCGTGGCGATCATCGACGGTGAGTCAAAACCGATGCTGCCCACGGTCAGTTTGATTGCCACCGAAGACTACCCGCTGTCGCGCCGTCTGTATTTCTACCTGCCGCCCGACTCGAGGCAGCGCTGGGCCAAGGCGCTGGTGCGGTTCGCCCAGAGTCCCCAGGGCCAGTCTATCGTCGCGCAGAACGGGTTTGTGGCGCAGACGGTTCAGGCGGTGAAAGTGCGGGCGACGGCACAGATGCCGCTGGAGTATCAGAATATGGCGCGGGAGGCCGAGCGGCTGTCGGTGAATTTCCGTTTCGCCCAGGGCAGCGCGACGCTGGACACCAAGGCGATGCTCGATCTGAAGCGCGTGGTCGAGTACCTGAAGGCCCATGACAAGCTGGATCAGAAGGTGACGCTGGCGGGATTTGGCGATGCCAAGAGCGATCCGGCGCGGGCGCAATTGCTGTCAAAACTGCGCGCCATGGCGGTGCGCCGGGAGCTGCTGAAACATCAGGTGGTGCTGCGTGACGTGCGCGGGTTTGGCGACGAAATGCCGGTGGCGGCCAATGATGGCGATGAAGGCCGGATCAAGAACCGCCGGGTCGAGGTTTGGGTGGAGTGAGGCGGCTCAGCCGCCCGCATCCGTGCCAGCAACCTACGGGTTGCTGGTGACGCCGTGGTTGATCACCGATGCTCGCCGCGCATCATCTCCTTCGGCACATACTTGCCGATCTCAAACTTCCCAATGGCCGCGCGGTGCACTTCGTCCGGGCCGTCGGCCAGGCGCAGGGTGCGCTGCATGGCGTACATATAGGCCAACGGGAAATCGCCGGACACCCCCGCGCCCCCGTGCATCTGAATTGCCCGGTCGATCACCCGCAGGGCGACGTTTGGGGCGACCACCTTGATTTGCGCGATCTCGCTTTTTGCCACCTTGTTCCCCACGGTGTCCATCATGTACGCGGCCTTCAGGGTCAGCAGGCGCGCCATGTCGATTTCCATGCGCGAGTCGGCGATCTTGTCGATGTTGCCACCCAGTCGCGCCAATGGCCGTCCAAACGCGGTGCGCTGAACCGAGCGTTTGCACATCAATTCCAGCGCGCGCTCCGCCATGCCGACCGAACGCATGCAGTGGTGAATCCTGCCCGGGCCCAGACGACCCTGGGCGATTTCGAACCCGCGTCCTTCACCCAGCAGGACGTTTTCGTACGGCACGCGTACATTTTCAAACAGCACTTCGGCGTGACCGTGGGGTGCATCGTCGTAGCCGAACACCGGCAGCGGCCGGACGATCTTCACCCCCGCCGCGTCAGTCGGCACCAGAATCATCGAATGCTGCTGGTGACGCGGGCCGTCCGGGTTGCTCAGGCCCATGAAGACCATGATCTTGCAGCGCGGGTCACAGGCGCCGGAGGTCCACCACTTGCGTCCGTTGATGACCCACTCATCGCCATCGCGTACGGCGGTCGCAGCCATGTTGGTGGCATCCGAAGAGGCCACGTCGGGTTCGGTCATCGCAAACGCCGAGCGAATCTCCCCGCGCAGCAAGGGTTCCAGCCAGCGCTCCTTTTGCGCGTCATTGGCATAGCGCACCAGCACTTCCATATTGCCGGTGTCCGGCGCGGAACAGTTGAACGGCTCCGGGCCCAGCAGCGAGCGGCCCATGATCTCTGCCAGCGGCGCGTACTCGAGGTTCGACAGCCCTGCCCCCAGTTCGGATTCCGGCAGGAACAGGTTCCACAGCCCCTCGGCTTTTGCCTTCGCCTTGAGCTCCTCCATGATCGCCGTCGGCTGCCAGCGATCGCCTTCGGCCACTTGACGCTCGAATACCGGCTCGGCCGGGTACACGTAAGTGTCCATGAAGGCGGTCACGCGCTCGCGTAGTGCCTGAACCTTGGGGGAGTAAGCGAAATCCATGGGGCTGCTGCCTTCTGTGAGGTGTTGTCAGGTCGTGATCCGATGCTAGAACAGCGCCCCCCATTTATCTAACCTATTCTCGGCGTGTATAAACATTCATAACCGATATATGATTCGGCGCATTCCAAACAACAAGAACTGCACGAGGCGCACAGCAATGAACCTGAGCAAGGTCGATCTCAATCTCTTTATTGTGTTTGACGCCATCTACACCGAAGCCAACCTGACCCGCGCCGGCCAGATCGTCGGCATCACCCAGCCTGCCGTGTCCAATGCCCTGTCGCGCCTTCGCGAAACCTTCAACGATCCGCTGTTCGTGCGCACGGCGCAGGGCATGGTGCCCACGCCCATGGCGCAGAACATCATCGGCCCGGTGCGCAATGCCCTGTCATTGCTGCGGGTGTCGGTGCAGGAGAGCCGGATCTTCAATCCGCTGCAGGCCAACAAGAACTACCGCATCAGCATGACCGACCTCACCGAGGCGGTGATCCTGCCCGCGCTGTTCCAGCGGCTGCGGCGTCTGGCGCCGGCCGTGACCATTGAAAGCTTTCTGTCCAAGCGCCGGGAAACGACCAAGGAACTCGCGGCCGGCCGGCTGGACTTCGCGGTGGACGCGCCGTTGAACACCGACCCGCAGGTGCGCCACGTCAAGCTGATGGAAGACCACTACGTGTGCGCCATGCGCCGCGGCCATCCGCTGGCGAACAAGGACGCCATCAGCCTGGATGACTACCTTGGCGTTGCGCACATTCATATTTCCAGCCGACGCAGTGGCTTGGGCTATGTGGATCTCGCGCTGGGGAAAATGGGCATTCAGCGCAAGGTCGCGTTGCGTTCGCAGCATTACCTGATGGCCTCGCAAGTGCTGCAGCAGACCGACATGGTCATGACCGTTCCCGAGCGCTTCGCCCGGCGCAATGACCTGCATTTCGTGTATCTGCCGGTGAACGACGTGCCAACCGTGGAGACGCACCTGTACTGGCACGAAAGCACCGACCAGGACCCGGCGAACCGCTGGATGCGAGAGCAGATTATCGAGCTTTGCCAGTTGGTGACCGCGCAGGAGCGCAAGCTGGGCAAGACCCTAGAAGCAGCGGTGAAGTAGACCTTTGGGTTCGAGCCACTAGCAACGGGTGCACGCGGTCTTTCAGTGGGACCGGCTTTAGCCGGGAAGAGGCCCGTATGAACACCATCAATTTCAGGTGTGACTGCCGACGCCTTCCCGGCTAAAGCCGGTCCCACAATTTGGTGTTCCAGCCAGTAGCAACGGGTGCACGCGGTCTTTAGTGG
>NZ_JASCOY010000115.1:0-13701 GCF_029960075.1 Pseudomonas sp. PS02290 | reverse complement strand
CACCACCACCGCCCAGGAATCCAAAGCGGCCGTTGCCGCCATCCAGGCACAGCTTGATCTGGCGCGCCTGAACCTGAGCTTCACCCGCGTCACTGCGCCGATCACCGGCCGGGTCAGCCGCGCCGAAATCACCGCCGGCAACATCGTCACCGCCGATCAGACCATCCTCACCAGCCTGGTGTCGACCGACAAGGTCTACGCCTACTTCGACGCCGACGAGCGCGTGTTCCTCAAGTACAACCAGCTGGCCCGCGACGGCAAGCGCGGCGCGACCACGCCGGTGTACATGGGCCTGTCCAACGAGGCGGAAAACCCGCACCTGGGTCAGATGAACTTCGTCGACAACCAGGTCAATCCGCGCACCGGCACCATCCGTGGCCGCGCCGTGTTCGACAACAGCAAGGGCGAATACACCCCGGGCCTGTACGCACGCCTGAAGCTGGTCGGCAGCGGCACCTACTCGGCCATGCTGATCAAAGACGAAGCGGTTGGCACCGACCTGGGCAAGAAATTCGTGCTGGTGGTCGACAAGGACAACAAGGCGATCTACCGCAGCGTCGAACTGGGGCCGAAGCTTGAGGGCTTGCGCATCGTGCGCAGCGGCCTGGGCAAAGACGACCGCATCGTCGTCACCGGTCTGCAGCGCGTGCGTCCGGGGTCGCCGGTTGACCCGCAAGACACGCCGATGGCCAGCGCCGAAACACTCACCGCACTGCAACAACAACGCCAGGCGCTCGAAGCCAGTAACCAGCCAAAGGCCCAGCCGAAGCTGGACGCCAAGGTGGCTGCTTCCGCCACGCCACGCGGTTAAGGGACACACACGATGAATTTCTCCAAGTTCTTTATCACGCGACCGATCTTCGCGGCGGTGCTCTCGCTGCTGATCCTGATCGCCGGCGCGATCTCGCTGTTCCAGCTGCCGATCAGCGAATACCCCGAAGTCGTGCCGCCGACCGTTGTCGTGCGCGCCAACTTCCCCGGTGCCAACCCGAAAGTGATCGGCGAAACCGTCGCCGCGCCACTGGAACAGGCGATCACCGGCGTCGAGAACATGCTCTACATGTCCTCCCAGGCCACGGCCGACGGCAAGCTGACCCTGACCATCACGTTCGCGCTGGGGACCAACCTCGACACCGCGCAAGTGCAGGTGCAGAACCGGGTCACCCGGACCGAGCCGAAGCTGCCGGAAGAAGTGACGCGCATCGGTATCACCGTGGACAAGGCGTCGCCTGACCTGACGATGGTGGTCCACTTGACCTCGCCGGATCAGCGCTACGACATGCTGTACCTGTCCAACTACGCGGTCCTCAACATCAAGGATGAGCTGGCGCGCCTGAACGGTGTCGGCGACGTGCAGCTGTTCGGCATGGGCGACTACTCGCTGCGTGTCTGGCTCGATCCAAACAAAACCGCTTCGCGCAACATCACGGCGACCGACGTGGTCAACGCCATTCGCGAGCAGAACCGCCAGGTCGCCGCCGGTCAACTGGGCGCACCGCCCTCCCCGAGCGCCACCAGCTTCCAGATGTCGATCAACACCCAGGGCCGTCTGGTCTCTGAAGAAGAGTTCGAGAACATCATCGTTCGCGCCGGCGACAATGGCGAAATCACCCGGGTCAAAGACATCGCCCGCGTCGAACTGGGCTCCAGCCAGTACGCGCTGCGCTCGTTGCTGAACAACCAGCCGGCGGTGGCGATCCCGATCTTCCAGCGCCCTGGCTCCAACGCCATCGACATTTCCAACGAAGTGCGCGGCGAGATGGAACTGCTGAAGAAGAACTTCCCCGAAGGCATGGACTACAGCATCGTCTATGACCCGACGATCTTCGTGCGCGGCTCCATCGAGGCGGTGGTTCACACCCTGTTCGAAGCGCTGATCCTCGTTGTACTGGTGGTGATCCTGTTCCTGCAGACCTGGCGTGCTTCGATCATCCCGCTGGCTGCTGTGCCGGTGTCGCTGATCGGTACCTTTGCGGTCATGCACCTGTTCGGCTTCTCCCTCAACGCGCTGTCGCTGTTCGGGCTGGTACTGGCGATCGGTATCGTCGTGGACGACGCCATCGTGGTGGTGGAGAACGTTGAGCGGAACATCGAGCTTGGCCACCAACCCATGGAGGCCACACAGATCGCGATGCGTGAAGTGACCGGCCCGATCATCGCCACGGCGCTGGTGTTGTGTGCGGTGTTCATCCCGGCGGCGTTCATCTCCGGACTGACCGGGCAATTCTATAAACAGTTTGCGTTGACCATCGCCATCTCGACGGTGATCTCGGCCTTCAACTCCCTGACCCTGTCGCCCGCGCTGGCTGCCGTATTGCTGCGCGCTCACGACGCGCCGAAGGATGGCTTCTCGCGCTTCCTCGACAAACTGTTCGGGGCCTGGCTGTTCCGACCGTTCAACCGGTTCTTCGTCAAGGCCAGTAACGGTTATGTGAGCACGGTGGGTCGGGTGATTCGCGTCAGCGGGGTGGCACTGGTGGTGTACGCCGGCCTGATTGTCATGACTTGGCTGGGTTTCTCCACCACGCCGACCGGTTTCGTGCCGGCCCAGGATAAACAGTACCTGGTGGCCTTCGCGCAATTGCCGGACGCCGCGAGCCTGGACCGCACCGAAGACGTGATCAAACGCATGTCCGACATCGCGCTGAAGCAACCGGGCGTCGAAAGCGCCGTGGCTTTCCCGGGCCTGTCGATCAACGGTTTCACCAACAGCCCGAACTCCGGCATCGTCTTCGTCACGCTCAAACCGTTCGAAGATCGCACGGCAGCCGACCAGTCGGCCGGTGCGATCGCCGGCGCCCTCAACGGCAAATATGCGGGCATTCAAGAAGCCTACATGGCGATCTTCCCGCCGCCGCCGGTACAGGGCTTGGGCACGATCGGCGGTTTCCGTCTGCAGATCGAAGACCGTGGCAACCTGGGTTACGACGAGCTGTACAAAGAGACGATGAACATCATCGGCAAGAGCCGCAGCGTGCCGGAACTGGCCGCGCTGTTCACCAGCTACACGGTGAACGTGCCCCAGGTCGATGCCGCCATCGACCGCGAAAAAGCCAAGACCCTCGGTGTGCCGATCAGCGACATCTTCGACACCCTGCAGGTTTACCTCGGTTCGCTGTACGCCAACGACTTCAACCGTTTGGGCCGGACCTATCAGGTCAACGTGCAGGCCGAGCAACAGTTCCGTCAGGACGCTGAACAGATCGGTCAGTTGAAAGTGCGCAACAACCGCGGCGAGATGATCCCGCTGGCGACGCTGCTGAAAGTCACCAACACCTCGGGACCGGACCGCGTCATGCACTACAACGGCTTCATCACCGCCGAGATCAACGGCGCGGCGGGTCCGGGTTTCAGCTCGGGTCAGGCGCAGGTGGCGATGGAAAAACTGCTCAAGGAAGAACTGCCCAACGGCATGACCTACGAGTGGACCGACCTGACCTACCAACAGATCCTGTCGGGCAACACGGCACTGCTGGTCTTCCCGCTCTGCGTGCTGCTGGCGTTCCTGGTACTGGCTGCGCTGTATGAAAGCTGGAGCCTGCCGCTGGCGGTGATCCTGATCGTACCGATGACCCTGCTGTCGGCCATTGCCGGTGTGATCATTGCCGGGAGCGACAACAACATCTTCACCCAGATCGGCCTGATCGTACTGGTGGGCCTGGCGTGCAAGAACGCCATTCTGATCGTCGAGTTCGCCAAGGATGAGCAGGACAAGGGCAAGACCCCGCTGGAAGCTGTGCTTGAAGCCTGCCGCCTGCGTCTGCGGCCGATCCTGATGACCTCCTTCGCGTTCATCATGGGCGTGGTTCCGCTGGTGCTGTCCAGCGGCGCCGGTGCCGAAATGCGTCATGCCATGGGCGTGGCGGTGTTCTCCGGGATGCTCGGCGTGACCTTCTTCGGTCTGCTGTTGACGCCGGTGTTCTATGTACTGATTCGTAACTACGTTGGACGCAAAGAGGCTCGCAAGGCCGCCAAGGCGCAACGCATCCAGAACAACGCTGCGGAGGCTCATTGATGAAGGCTGCAAAACTCTTTCTGCCGAGCCTGCTGGTGCTGGTGCTGGCGCTGGCGGCCTGCGCCGTCGGCCCGGACTACAAGAAGCCGGAAACCGCGGCGGCCAACATTCAGGCCGCCACCCAGCGGGCCTATGACCGCAGCCACATCGAGACCGTCTGGTGGCAGCAGTTCGACGACCCGACCCTGAACAAACTGGTCGCCGAATCGCTGCAGGGTAACCGCGAGTTGCGCGTCGCCTTCGCCCGTCTGAAAGCGTCCCGTGCGATTCGGGACGACATCAGCAACGACGCCATGCCTGTCGTGACCAGTCGCGCCAGCAGCCAGGTCGGCCGCGCTCAGGTGCCGGGTGAAACCGAGCACCGGGTCAATCAGGAACGTTACGACCTGGGCCTGGACATGGCCTGGGAGCTGGACCTGTTCGGCCGCATCCAGCGCGAGCTGGAAGCCAGTGACGCCGATCAGCAAGCTGCCGAGGCCAACCTCTATCAGCTGCAGGTAACGATGATCGCCGAGCTGGTCGACGCTTACGGTCAGCTGCGTGGCGCCCAATTGCGCGAGAACATTGCCCGGGACAACCTGAAAAACCAGCAGGACTCTCGCCGGGTGACCGCCCAGCTGCGCGACGAAGGCGTGGGCAATGAACTCGACGTGGTGCGTTCCGACGCGCGTCTGGCGGCGGTGGAAGCCACCATTCCGCAGCTTCAGGCGGAGCAGGTGCGCGAACGCAACCGCATCGCCACCCTGCTCGGCGAACGTCCGGACGCCATGACGGTGACCCTCGCCCCGGCCAAACTGCCGGCGATTTCCAAGGCCCTGCCGATCGGTGATCCGACCAAGCTGCTGGAAAACCGTCCGGACGTGCGCAGTGCCGAGCGGCAACTGGCGGCGCAGACCGCGCGAATTGGCGTGCAGACCGCCGACCTGTTCCCACGGGTCAGCCTCAGCGGTTTCCTGGGTTTCACTGCCAGCCGTGGTTCGCAAATCGGTTCCGGCGCGGCGCAGGCGTGGGGTCTCGGCCCGAGCATCACCTGGGCGGCGTTTGACCTCGGCAGCGTGAGGGCGCGGATTCGGGGTGCCAACGCCGATGCCGAAGGCGCGCTGGCCAATTACGAGCAGCAGGTGCTGCTGGCTCTGGAGGAAACCGAAAACGCGTTCAGCGACTACGACAAGCGTCAGCAGCGTCTGGTGTCGCTGGTGCGGCAGAGTGAAGCCAGCCGTTCGGCAGCGAATCTGGCGAACATCCAGTACCGCGAAGGCACCGCTGATTTCCTCGTCCTGCTGGACGCCGAACGCGAACGTCTGGCCGCCGAAGACAGCCAGGCCCTGGCTGAAATCGATCTGTACCGCGGCATCGTTGCCATCTACAAAGCCCTTGGCGGTGGCTGGCAGCCGAATGCCTGACGTCACAGGTTGAACAGCGGGATCGCTCAACCGGCGGCCGTTCTGTAGCCCTGATCTGCCGCCCTGAAACAGCCTCGGACCCACAAGGTTCGGGGCTTTTTTCTGGACTGAAGAAATCCCCTGCGCGCGCCCAGGGGCCGAATCCATCCCCACAGCGTTTGACACTCGGCGGTCTCTCCCCGAAGCTGCTGCACACGCAAACACGGAAACCGATATGTCTGAATCGTCTTCCCGGCGCACACCCGCCCAGCTCAAGGCTCGACGTCGCTGGCAGGTGGCAATTGCGCTGGCGCTGTTGCTGCTGATCATCGCCATGGCGATGCTGGTGCGAAACTGGCACGCGCCTCCAGCCGCACCGCAGGTCAATCACAGCTACGCCGAAGCACTGGAGCAGGCCCATGGCGGCAAGCCCGGCGCCGCGCGTGTGCTGTATCAGCAATTCAGTCGCACCGACCTGTCCGATATTCGCCGTGCCGGTCTGCTCGCCGAGCTGGTCAATTACCCGGGGCCCCAGGCGCTGAAAATTCTGCGCGGCGATCTCAAGCGCCCCGCGCCGCTGGTTCAGCAGGCGGCCATCCAGACGGTGTCGGCCATGCTGCCGGAGGAACAACGCAGCACGCTGATCGGCCCGCTGCTGGACGATGCCGACGATGAGGTACGCTTCAGTGCGGTGCGCGCCTTGCTGCCGTTGGGCCCGGATGAATTGGGCCTGTATTACGGCGCGTTGCAGGAGGCGGCTCAACAGTATGAGCAGGCATTGAGTGCCCAGCCGCCGAGCGGGCAACGTCAGCTAGCGCTCGCGCAGCTCTACCTCAACAACGGCACCCCGCAAAAGGCGATCGATTCGCTGGAACTGGCCGCAAAACTGGAACCGGACAACCTCGAGACCGGGCTGGCGCTGGTGCAGGTGCTCGACCGCCAGGGCCAGGCCGATCGCTCGCGCCAGTTGCTTGCCCAGTGGCTGGAGAAACAGCCCCAGTCGTCCCTGGCGCAACACGCACTCGGCCAATGGCTGCTGCGTCATAAACAAAATGAATACGCCCTGCTCCCGCTGACCCGAGCCATTGAACTGGAACCGGACAACACCGGTTACCGCTACGACCTCGCCGTCGCGCTTCACGATCTGGATCAGCTCGAAGCCGCGCAGCGTCAGCTGGAGGACATTCTTCAGCGCGCACCCGCCGACCGTCGCGCGAGGATTCTGCTGATTCGCTACTGGACCGAGGCCGGGCAGCTGCAAAAAGTGCAGGTGCTGCTGGCTGAACTGGAGCAGCTCAACGCCGACGATCCGGCGCTGCAGCAAGGGCTCTAGGACGGCATAGTTTCCGATAGCGCTAAAGTATAAGAAATGACTTACAACGGTTTGCGACTATTATTGTTTTTTTGTCAGACCGGCATATCGTCGCCGGGATCTTTCACTTAACAATTAGTCATCCCCTATTTTACAACGCGTAAAAAACGTGCATTATTTACTCGCGCCGCAACTGAACTACCCCGTATTGATACCCACCTTCATGCTCATGAAGTTAGTGTCGACGGCTGATCCTGATGTCAAGGACACGGTAGAAAGTGGTGAAACCAACAGCAGCAGAACCCGATGCGCGTCCTTGTTACTCGCATTGTTGCTTGCATTGAGCTGACAACAGCCATTAATTGCCGGAGTATCATTTTGTCCAGACTTGCCGAATTTCGCGCAGCAGAAAAAGCCCTTCAGGAGCAGCTGGCCCAGCTGGAGTATCTGAAGAACGACGCCGGACTGAAGAAGGAAATCGAGTTCGAGCAGCAGCTGCAGGCCCTGATGAGCACGTATGACAAGACCTTGCGCGACATCATCGCGATCCTCGACCCTCACACCGGTGCTTCCACCCTCGCGCCAGCGGCCCCGAAACGCCGCCGCCCGCGGGTCGTCAAAGTCTATCAAAACCCGCACACCGGTGAAGTCATCGAGACCAAAGGCGGCAACCATCGCGGTTTGAAAAACTGGAAAATACAATACGGTGCCGAAACCGTTGATTCCTGGTTGCGCGGCCGCTAGTCCTGTATCCCTTGCAGTGTCGAGAAGAAGCTCTGCTCGCAGGGCTTCTCTGAAAGTGTAGGGATGTCGCAGTGATACAAGTGCTTTAAACGCGGATGATTGCGAGCGAAGTCTTAGGCAGTTTAGATAATGAGTGCTGGTGTAGCACCGCGTTGAATATTCAACCTGACAATTAGCTGAACAGATTCGTATTAGTGTGATATATCGCTTTCAATAGGCGGCAGGCTTATAGCATGCTCAATTGCCGATGATTTTCCGCTTGTTAATTCCACTAAGTATGGCCAGTGTGCGTGGCGAAGCTGGCTATGAGCCTTCATGCATCAACAGATAAATTTCTCTTCTGCGGCCCAACGGCTCGCAAGCTTCACATTTTTTTCACACCGGCTTGTACAGGATGGAGGCTACTAAAGGATTAGTGCCCCAATGCCCGCTTCGGCGGGCTTCTTTATGCCCGTGATTTGTGTAAACCCCCGCCTCGACCTAAGGCGCCGATCCCAGGCGCAGGCCATTCCTGATCTGCAACACTTCGTTTTTATGGGCTGCGTAGCCTTCCGCCGAACCGGCATACGACAACGACCACGCCAACTGCGGACTGGCCGCCGCCACCAGCGTCTGGGTCATGACGTGATTGCCGTTCTGGGTAATCGTGCACGTGGTCTCCATGGCGGGGATGTCGCTCAGCGTGCTGTCCTTCATGTGCGTGCAAACGCTTTGGAAGCCACCGCGCGCAAAATTGACCTGCACCGCCTTGCGCATTTCCAGCAGAACGCTCTGCACGTTGACCGAGTGACCGGGCTGCAGCTGCGTCTGGGTCAGCTCGACCACCATGGCCGGATCACCGTTCTGATCGTTTTTAACCGCACGCTGTCGTATTTGCACGGCGGGCTGACCCTCGCTCGCCGGCGGTTGGGGCAGCGCTTCCACTTCCCAGCCCTCGGGCCAGATGATCATGGCGTCAGCCGAAGAGGCGACGCCCGGAATCATCAGCACGAAACAGAAAGCAACGCGGGCGCATGGGCGCAATGAGAGATGCATGGGCGGTACCTGAAGGTCGAGCCGCGAAGTGTGAGCCGGTCATCCATCGCCTACAAGTCGAAAGCCGCGCTTTATGCGCCTTCGGTTTGGCGCATCGGCTATGAGCCCGTATCATTACGCAACTTTTTAGCGTTAACCCGGAGACAACCATGAGTCTGCACGACCTGAACACCTTCCCCGGCGTCACGGCCACCCCGGACGCCTCGACCGCACAATTCGTGTTCAACCACACCATGTTGCGCGTCAAGGACGCCACCGCTTCCCTGGACTTCTACACCCGCGTGCTGGGTTTCAGCCTGGTGGAAAAGCGCGACTTCCCGGAAGCGGAATTCAGCCTGTACTTCCTGGCGCTGGTGGATAAAGCGCAGATTCCGCAAGACGATGCTGCGCGCAACGTCTGGATGAAAGGCATCCCCGGCGTGCTCGAACTGACCCACAACCACGGCACCGAAAAAGACCCTGCGTTTTCCTACCACAACGGCAACACCGACCCGCGCGGCTTCGGTCACATCTGCATCTCGGTGCCGGACGTGAAGGCTGCCTGCGCGCGCTTCGAAGAACTGGGCGTGGATTTCCAGAAACGCCTGACCGACGGCCGCATGAAAAGCCTGGCCTTCATCAAGGACCCGGATGGTTACTGGGTGGAAATCATCCAGCCGACGCCGGTGTCGGGCGAGTAATCGCGTCTAGCGAGTCGGACTGGCTTTAGCCAGGAATAAGCCTATTCGTGAGCAAGCTCAATCCCAAACGTTCTTCAGCGTGGCCAAGATCACGGGTCGATGATGAACAGGTGGGAGCCAGCTTGCTTGCGAAGACAGAGTCTCTCGCGCTGAAGATGCAGAGGATGTAATTGCCTCTTCCCGACTGAAGCCGGTCCCACTAAAAGCAGCGCGTGCATCCAGCGATGCCCCCGACCGTAGGATCGGCTTTAGCCGGGAAGGCGTCAGGCGTCACGCCGCTTCTATCACCTGATCCGCATCAGTCAGATCCGCATAAACCTGCGCGTTCGACGGTTCAGGGGTGAACGTCAGCGCGATGTTCTCGCACTGCTGTTTAAGCTGCTGCAACTTAAGCGGCCGGCTCAGGAAATACCCCTGGGCCTCCTCGCAGCCGAAATCCCTCACCAGGCTCATGCAACGGAACGTCTCGACGCCTTCCGCCACGGTGCGATAGCCCAACTCGCCGGCCAGGTGCAGCACGGATCGAGCGATGATGCGGTTGCGCGGGTTGCTCTCAAGATCGGTGACCAGGGATTTGTCGAGCTTGAGGATGTTGGCCGGAATCTCGTGCAGGTAAGCAAAATTGCTGTAACCCGCGCCGAAATCATCGATGGCCACGTCGACGCCCAGCTCGCGGATTCGGGTGAGCTGCGCGATGACGCGTTTGTCGGCGCGGATCCACTCGCCTTCGGTGATCTCGACTTCCAGCCGTGAGGGATGCACGCCGTGTTGGTCGCAGGCGCTTTGCAGCGTCAAGGCGATGTCCATGTCGGCGAAGTCCAGCGGCGACAGATTGAGGGACAGGCGCACCTCTTCGTCGATCCAGCCGCTAAGGTCGGTCAGCGCGCGATCGATCACCCAGCGCGTCACCGTGCTGATCCTGCCGGCGCTCTCGACCAACGGAATGAATTCGCTTGGCCAGATCTTGCCCAGCATCGGATGGGTCCAGCGAATCAACGCCTCGACGCTGAGCAGGCGGCCATCCTGCAGGCTGAAGCGTGGCTGGTACTCCAGATAGATGTCGCCGCTGATCAGCGATTCGCCGAGTTCACCAAGCAGCGTCAGCGCGCGACGCTGGGCGCAATCCTCGGCTTCGTCATAGGCCGCCCACGGCACCTGTCGATAAACCGCTCTCCCCGCCGCGTGGGTCGCTTTGCCCATGAGCGCAGCGGCGGAGTTCTGACCGTCGTCACAGCATGCCAGTCCCACGGCAACCTGCTGGTGAGTGAAAGGCTCGGTAATCAGCACCAACAGCATGCGAACCAGGTCGTCGCGTCGAGACCGGTCACAGCTCATCTGCAGGCAAAAATCCTGGTCGCTGACGTGATACAGCTCGGCGATGCCATCCAGACGGCGACGCAGGCAGTGCGCCATGTCGCGGCGCGTCTGTTGCGCATCCAGGTTGCTGCTCACGCTGACATCCGCAGCGCTCGCCAATGGTTGGGTGCGGATCACCACCAGCAGCCGCACCTGGCTTCCGGTCACTGCAAGGCCCTGAGTGTCCAGCAAGAACTGCTGCAAATTGGGCAGACGGCTGATCGGGTGGCGGTAGCGCATCGCCTGGCATTGTTCGACCTGCCCCATGACCAGTTGCGCAAAATCTTCGAGAACAGCCACTTCGTCGGGTTGCAGCGTGCGAGGAACGGTGTCGATCAGGCAAAAACTGCCGAGCACATCGCCGTGCCGATTGCACAATGGCGCCCCGGCGTAGAAACGGATGCCAGCGGGTCGGGTGACCAGCACGTTGTCGGCAAACCGCGGATCCAGGCGGGCATCATTGACCACCATGACGTCGGAATTCTGAATGGTGTAGCGACAGAACGACTGCTCGATGGGCGTCTGACTCGCTTCGAAACCCACACGACCGGGAAACCACTGACGGTCTTTTTCCACCAGCGAGACCAGCACCGTCGGCACGCGAAAGTGCGCAGCAGCAAGGCGACACAGGCGGTCGAAATCCTCACTGTGGGCGGTTTCCAGCCATTGCAACGCGTGAACCGCGGACAGGCGCTTCTGCTCAATTTCCAGCGAACAGTTCATGGCATCCGCCCTCGGTTCTGAAAATACAGGTTGAATGATATCTCATAGCCACCACTCCTCGCACCTGATCATGACAGAAGGTCGGTGACCGCGATACGGGGGTAAAAACAGACTTCGGGCGAGCTGAGAAAAGTGATATCACAAAGACATCAGTTAATCGTTTCAGTTCCAAAGCTATACAGAAATATATTTTTGTACAAGTTTTAATAAAGTTAATAGGATCGGCGCCGACAGATGGAGCAGAACGACGCGCAGCCAGCCACAACGCTTCCTGCAAGAACGTCGTCAACGCCACTGAATCCCGAGAAAAAGGACCGTTCTCATCGACAACAACCCAAGCGCCCCGCTCCGGGGCTTTGAGAACAGTATGAACATTCTTGCCCCTGCCGTTTACCTGACCAACCGCCTGCGCTTTCCCGCCAAATTCGCGGTGCTGGCCATCATTGTGCTTTTGCCGCTGGCCCTGCTCGGCGCGCGCCTGCTGCATCAACTCACTACCAGCATCGATAACATCCATTCCGAACAAGTCGGCCAGCGCTATCTGATGGACGTCACCCCTGTACTGCGCCTGTCGATGCTGCAACGAGCATTGACCAACCGCCTGCTCAGCGGGGATCAAACAGCCCAACCTGACCTCGCCGCCAACCAGGCCAAACTGCTGGATGCGTACTCCAAACTGGAAACTACCGACCGCCAGCTCGGTGCGGGGCTTGAAACCGGAGATCGCGTACAACGCTTGCGCTCCGGGGCCGAAGGGTTGATCAGCCAGACCAAAACCGGGGCCGATCAGGCGACCCTGTTTGACGCCTGGAGCGATCAGATGACTCAAACGCTGAATTTCATCTATTTCATCTCCGCCACCTCCGGAATGGTCCTCGACGAAGACTATGCCTCGCTGTTCCTGATCGACCAAAGCACCCTGCGTCTGCCGCGCCAGATCAACGTGGTCGGCCAGTTGCGAGGTTTGGCCAGCGGCCTGCATGAAGGCCAGCCGCTGACAGACGCCACTCGTGGCACGATTAAATCGCTGCTCAAGCAAGAAGCCCAGATTCGCCAGGAGTTGCTGCAGAGCCTCACTCTGCTGCGTCGTCAGGAACCGGCCCTCGCCGACCGCATCCAGTCCCCCGTCAGCAGCGGGCTTTCGAGCCTGGACAGCTTTCGCACCGACCTGGAAACCTTGATCGGCTCCTCGCAAAACACCATCACCGGCATGCAGGGCCTGCCGGCCAAAGGCAACGCTGTGGTCGCCGAGCTGTACAAGGCGCAGGACGCTTTGCAAGCCGCGCTTTCCGCCGTGCTGGAGCAACGGGTCAAGGACAAGTCGGCGGAACGCACCGCCATGCTGGCCATGTTCGCCATTGCCGGCCTGCTGCTGATCTATGCCTTCAGCGGGATCTACAGCGCCATGCGTCGGGCCATGGAAGACATGTTGAGCGCCACCCGCCGCATCGCCCAAGGCGATCTCACCGCACGGGTCAACGTCGCCGGCAAAGACGAAATGGCCGACATCGGCACCGGTTTGAACCACATGGTCCAGGCCTTCGGTGACTCCCTCGCTCAGGTCGAGCGCAGTTCGAGTTCGGTGTCCGACGCAGCAACTCGCCTGAGCGCATCCATCGACCGCGCCAAGGTGTCGATGAACGCCCAGCAAGGGGAAACCGAACAGGTCGCCACCGCCATCAACGAAATGACCGCCAGTGTCGCCGACGTCGCCCAGAACACCGAAGGCGCGGCGCGTGCGGCGGAACAGGCCAGTCAGGCGTCCGGCAAAGGCCTGGGCGTGATGCAGCAGACCCGCCAGACCATCGAGGCGCTGGCCGGCGAAGTCGACCTCAGCGCGCAAAAGGTCGCGGCGCTCGCGCTGCACAGCCAGGAGATCGGCGGCGTCATTGAAGTGATCCGCAACATCGCCGACCAGACCAACCTGCTGGCCCTCAACGCCGCCATCGAAGCCGCCCGTGCCGGCGAGCAAGGCCGTGGCTTTGCCGTGGTCGCGGATGAAGTCAGAACCCTGGCTTCCCGCACGCAAAACTCCACCGCCGAAATCCAGCGGATCATCCAGCAATTGCAACTGGCGACCAGCGCTGCCGTGGAGCAGATGAAAGCGGGCAAGGACCGGGCGCAGGATTGCCTGACGTCGGCCGATCAGACGTCCTCTAGCCTGAACGCGATCAACGAAGGCGTGGAATCGATCGTCGGCATGAACACCCAGATTGCCAGCGCTGCCGTTCAACAGCACGCCGTGTCCGAGGACATCAACCGCAACGTCACCGAGATCCGCAACGGCACGTTCATGCTGATGGAAGGCATCGAGGACAACGCGGTAACGGCGGACGAACTGTCGCTGCTGGCCGGCGAGCTGCGCACCGTGGTCGGTCGTTTCAAACTCTAAGGATTGGGCGCGCGGTGTCAAACGCCGCGCGCCCTGCCCGTTCATCGCTCAAGGCACCTGAG
>NZ_JASCOY010000114.1:0-13835 GCF_029960075.1 Pseudomonas sp. PS02290 | reverse complement strand
GACCCTGACTTCCGGCGGTTCCCCCATGCTTCAACCTCTCCAGCCCCACGCCTCGCGCCTGATACCCTTTCACCCACCGTTTGACTGGCAGCGCATGCTCGATTTCTTCGCGGCGCGGATGACGGCGGGCGTGGAGGCGGTGGTCGATGGGGTGTACCTGCGCAACATCGACTTCAAGGGCAGCCACGGTGCCTTGACGGTTGAGCTGGCGCCGGACGGGCAACATCTGCTGGCGACCGCCCACGGCGAGGTGAGCCAGCACATTGATGAGCTGATCGTGCCGGTTTCTCATATGTTCGATCTGTATGCCGAACCTCAGATCATCGACCACGCCCTGTCGCAAGACCCGTGGCTGGCATCGCTGGTGCAGCGTCGCCCGGGGCTGCGCGTGCCGGGGTCGTTTTCCGGGTTCGAGCTGGCGGTGCGCACGGTCGTCGGGCAGCAGGTCAGCGTCAAGGGTGCAACCACGATCGTCGGTCGCCTGGTGCAGCGCGCCGGGGCTCAGGTCAGCGAGGGGCTGCATGAACAGCTGGGGTGGCGATTCCCGACGCCGGATGCCTTGGCGCAGGCCAACCTGGACAAGATCGGCATGCCCGGCAAGCGCGTCGACACCCTGCAGCGTCTCGCCGCAGCGGTGGCCAGTGGCGAGCTGTCCCTTGACGTGCGCCATGGCGACCTCGGCGATGTGCGGCGACAGTTGCTGTCCATGCCCGGCATCGGCCCCTGGACCGTGGAATACATCGCCATGCGCGCCTGGCGTGACCCGGACGCCTGGCCCGCCGCCGATCTGGTGCTGATGAATCTCATGACCCTGCAGGAGCCGAGCCTGCTGCGCCTGCCACAGCACAAGGCGCGGGCCGACGCCTGGAAACCCTGGCGCGCGTATGCGGCGATGCACATCTGGAATTCCGCAGCGGATGCGGCGGGCAAGCAGAAGGGCGGCTGACCGGCGAGTTCGAGCGCAAGAACCGGGTGGTTCGGGAAGGGCGCGCGAGTAGTATGTCGACGTACGGACGATTCCAGTTAATCCCGGCGCGCCCGTATCGAGAGTAAAAACCAGCGCAGGAGCCAGACGATGATCTTCACCTACCGTTTCATCGATTCCCCGGTTGGGCAGCTGAAACTGATCGCCAAGGGCCCGCGTCTGGCCGCCGTGCTGTGGGAAAACGACCGCCCGAACCGCGTGCTGCTCGGAGCCATGAGCGAAGATGACGGCAGCGATATTCTTGACCGGACCGAACGCCAGCTCGCCGAATACTTTGCAGGTCGCCGTCAGCGCTTCGAGCTTGAACTCGAATTCCATGGGACGGATTTTCAGCAGAAAGTCTGGCAGGCCTTGCTGAATATTCCCTTCGGCGAAACCCGCAGTTATCTAGACATTGCCCTGCAGATCGGCAACCCCGCCGCCGTGCGCGCGGTCGGAGCCGCCAACGGCAAAAACCCCATCTCGATCATCGCCCCCTGTCATCGGGTGATCGGCAGCTCCGGTGCGCTGACCGGTTTTGCGGGTGGCCTCGATGCCAAGCACCTGCTGCTGACCCTGGAGGGGTATCAGCCGGTACAGCGGGGAAGGCGCGTCATGGCAGTGGCTTCGACCCAGGCGTCACTGTTCTGAATCAATCGCTTCACGGTTTACGCAAAGCTTCACGCAACACGCCGCTTGAAAACGTACGCAACGGCCGACCCTTAAATCAATGGAGATGATCATGCCCGGTTCCGCTCAGACGTTTCGCTCACTGCACCACCAATCCACCGATTTGCGTCTGCCCAATGCCTGGGACGCGGGCAGCGCGCGGCTGTTCGAAAGCCTCGGCGCCACGGCCATTGCGACCACCAGCGCCGGGGTCGCCTGGGCCCAGGGCTATGCCGATGGCCGGGTGTTTCCGGTCGACATTGCGGTCAGCGTCGCGGCCAGCATCGCGCGATTGATCAAGGTGCCGCTGTCGGTGGACATGGAAAACGGCTATTCGGACGACCCGCAAACCGTTGCGGAGAACGTCAAGCGGGTGCTGGACGTCGGGGCGATCGGCATCAATATCGAGGACGGTTCCGACGCGCCGGATCTGCTGGCCCGCAAGATCGAGGCGATCAAAAGCATGGCGGCCCGTAACGGGCTGGACGTCTTTATCAATGCCCGCACGGACGTTTACCTGGCGAGTCTGGTCCCTGATGAGCTGCGCCTGGAGGAAACCCTGAAGCGAGGCCAGCTTTACAGGGAGGCGGGTGCGGACGGCCTGTTCGTCGCGGCCCTGGTGGATGTCGAGCAGATCAAAGCCGTCGTTGCAGGCATCGGTCTGCCCCTCAATCTGCTGGCGCGACAGGGACTGCCCGCCGCCGATGCGTTGGCCGCATTGGGCGTTCGCCGGTTGAGCGCCGGATCCAGCATCGCCCAGACCTTGTGGGGACAGGCCGAGCAACTGGCACGGGGCTTTCTGGAGGAAGGGCGCTCGGAAACGGTCATCGAGACCAGCCTCGCGTATCCGCAGATTCAAGCGCTGTTTGAGCGCTAAAGAAAGGGCTTTTGAGCAGGGTGGTGATTCCCCGTATTCGCCGCTCTGTTACAAAAATTGCAGCCGGATCGACAAGAGGCGCTAGTCAGGTTTAGTCGAGAAGAGTACAACTGTGCTCCATGACGACCCTATCCCCAAAACGCGCTGCCATCCTCACGTTCATTCGAGATCGCATCGCCCAAAATGGCCAGCCTCCCAGCCTGGCTGAAATTTCCGAAGCCTTCGGATTTGCTTCCCGCAGTGTCGCGCGCAAGCACATCGTGGCGCTCACCGATGCCGGTTTGATCGAAGTCACCGCCAACCAGGCCCGCGGCATCCGGCTGGTGGACACCCGTCCGCGGCCGCAGATGCTCGACATTCCCGTCCTCGGTCGGGTGGCCGCCGGTGCGCCCATTGGCCCCGACCTCGATAACCACGACACCTTCACGCTGGACAGCCGCACCTTCATGCGCGTCCCGGATTACCTGCTGCGGGTGAGCGGAGACTCGATGATCGACGACGGCATCTTTGATGGCGATCTGGTGGGCATCCTGCAAAGCGCCGACGCCCGCGACGGGCAGATCATCGTTGCCCGGCTGGACGGCGAAGTGACCATCAAGCGCCTTGAGCGCGGCGATGATCAGCTGCGTTTGCTGCCGCGCAACCCGGCGTATCAACCCATCATTGTTCGGCCCGACCAGGACTTCGCCATCGAAGGTGTGTTCTGTGGCCTGGTGCGCCGGGAATGATGGGCGCGGTGGTCAGCCTCGACGCGCTGCTGGACGAGCGGCGCGTCTGGAAGGGGCGTCAGCAGACGCCTTCGGTTGCCGCCCAGCCCACCGGCCATGCGGCCCTCGACGCGGCGTTGCCCATGGGAGGCTGGCCCCCTGCGGCGATGACCGAAGTGCTGGTGGCGGCCAACGGCAGTGGTGAACTGCGGCTGATGTGGCCGACCCTGGCGCGGCTTGCTGACAGCGGCGAACGCATCGTGCTGGTCGCGCCTCCCTATCTCCCCTATGCCCAGGCCTGGCAGATGGCGGGCATCGACCTGAGGCAGTTGTCGATCATCCACGCCAACGAGCGCGATGCCTTATGGGCGGTGGAGCAATGCTTGCGCTCGGGCAGTTGCGGCGCGGTGTTGTGCTGGCCGACCAAGGTCGACGACCGTGCCCTGCGTCGGTTGCAGGTGGCCGCCGAAACCGGTGAAACCCTGGCCTTTGCCTGCCGCGGGCATGAGGCGGCCGCCAATCCGTCACCGGCCGCGCTGCGCATTGCCATCGACGCTCGCCCCAGCCAGTTGCGGGTGCTCAAGTGTCGCGGCGGGCTGGCGCCTGCTTCCCCCGTTCCGTTCACTGCTGACGCTTGAGGTTGCCATGCTCTGGGCTTGTGTCCTCCTGCCGCAGCTGGCGCTGGACGGCGTCATGCGTCGTCGCGAAAACCCTGAAGAACCGCTGGCGCTGGTCAGCGGCACGGCGCAGCGCCGGGTGCTGCAGACGGTCAACCCGGCGGCCCGGGCAATGGGCCTGCGTGCCGGCCAGTCGTTAACCGCAGCCCATGCCATGACCCGTGAGTTCGCCACGGTTGAATACGACCCCGACGAAACCGAGCGCTGGCACCGTTTGCTGGCCGCCTGGGCCTACCGTTTCAGTTCACACGTCAGCCTCAAGTACCCGCGCGTGCTGTTGATGGAGGTTGAATCCAGCTTTGGCCTGTTCGGGCCGTGGCCGGTGTTCGAAGCGCGTCTGCGTCAGGAACTCACCGAGCTGGGCTTCACCCATCGCATCGTCGCGGCGCCCAATCCTCTGGCGGCCCGCATGCTCGCCAACGCCCATGATGGTCTGGCCGTGACCGATGGCGAGGCACTGCATGAGGTGCTGGCACAGATGCCGGTCAACCGCATCGGCCTGCCAACCGAAGTCGCCACGGCCCTGGCGCGCATGGGCCTTAATCGCGTACGACAGGTTCAGGCGTTGCCCCGTGACACCCTGGCCCGGCGTTTCCCGGCGGCGGTCCTGCAACACCTCGACACGCTGTTCGGGCGCCGGCCCATGGGGCTGGAGTGTTATGTGCCGCCGGACCGTTTCGATACCCGTATCGAGCTGAATTTCGACGTCGAGTCCCATCAGGCGCTGCTGTTCCCGCTCAAGCGCATGATTGCTGATCTGGCGGTGTTTCTGGCCGGGCGCGACAGCGGCGTTCAGCGTTTCGTGATTCATCTGGAACACGTGCCAAGCGTCGGCAGCGTGGCCCCGGACACACAGATTCCCGTCGGCCTGCTCAGTGCCGAGCGCGAAGCCAACATGCTGTTCGAGCTGGCGCGGGGCCGTCTGGAGCAAGTCGAAGTGCCGTCGCCGGTGCGCGCGTTGCGATTGCAGGCCAAGGATCTGCCGGCGTTCGTGCCCACCCACCGTGAGCTGTTCGACGACCGTCCGCAGCAGACCATGCCTTGGGAGCAACTGCGCGAGCGTTTGCGCGCACGGCTTGGGGATGAAGCGGTCGCCGGCCTGGGCTTCAATGCCGACCATCGCCCGGAACACGCCTCGCTGCCCGCTTGCCCGAACAAGCCACTGGC
Source organism: Pseudomonas sp. PS02290 (assembly GCF_029960075.1). Taxonomy (NCBI): domain Bacteria; kingdom Pseudomonadati; phylum Pseudomonadota; class Gammaproteobacteria; order Pseudomonadales; family Pseudomonadaceae; genus Pseudomonas; species Pseudomonas sp. PS02290. The sequence goes on along the minus strand of NZ_JASCOY010000114.1, from coordinate 8,774 downwards.
GCTGACCCATAAAGTGCCGCGCCCCGGCTGGCTGTTGCCCGAGCCCGAATTGCTGACGGAGCCCGGTCTGCGCGTATTGGCCGGGCCGGAGCGCATCGAGTCGGGCTGGTGGGACGGCGGCGACGTGCGCCGCGACTATTACCTCGTCGAAACCCGCAACGGCCAGCGCGGCTGGGCTTACCGCAGCGTCGGCGACAGCAGCCTGTTGCTGCACGGCTGGTTCGCATGAGCGGGGCATACGCCGAGCTGCATTGCCTGTCGAACTTCAGCTTTCAGCGCGGGGCGTCGAGTGCGAAGGAGCTGTTCGAGCGGGCCAAACTTCATGGCTATCAAGCGCTGGCGATCACCGATGAATGCACCCTGGCGGGCATTGTGCGGGCGTGGCAGGCGGCGAAGGAATGTGAACTGCCGCTGATCATCGGCAGCGAAATCACCGTCGAGAACGGGCCGAAAATTGTTTTGCTGGTGGAGAACCTCGCCGGTTACCAGGCTTTGTGTCGCTTGATCACCCAGGGTCGGCGCCGTAGCAAGAAGGGCGAATACCGCTTGCTGCGCGAGGACTTCCAGCCGCCGCTCTCGGGGCTTTTGGCGCTGTGGCTGCCGGATCTTGAACAGGACGTCCCGACCCGGCGGGAACAAGGTGAATGGCTGCGTGGAATTTTTCAGCAGAATCTGTGGCTGAGTGTCGAGTTGCATTGCGGTCCGGATGATCGAAAGCGTCTGAACACCTTGCTCGGCATGGCACGGGCCATCGCGATTCCTCCCGTTGCCAGTGGCGACGTGCACATGCACGCCCGCGGTCGTCGGGCCTTGCAGGACACCATGAGCGCCGTTCGCCATCACACCACCGTGGCGGAGGCAGGGCATCGGCTGTTTGCCAACGGCGAGCGGCATTTGCGACCGCTGTCGGTGCTGGGCGAGCTGTATCCGTCGAGCCTGCTGATTGAAACCGTGAACATCGCCCGACGCTGCACCTTCGACCTCAGTGAATTGCGCTACGAATACCCCCATGAACTGGTGCCGCCTGACCAGTCCCCCAGCAGTTGGTTGCGGCACCTGACCGAGCAGGGCGCCAGCCGTCGCTGGCCTCAGGGCGTGCCAGACGTCGCCCGCAGCAACATCGAAAAAGAGCTGAAGGTCATCGCGGCCAAGCGTTACGAGAGTTACTTCCTCACGGTGCACGACATCGTCAGCTTCGCCCGCGACCAGCACATCCTCTGTCAGGGACGGGGCTCGGCGGCCAACTCCACGGTGTGTTTCGCCCTGGGCATCACCGAGCTGGACCCGTCAAAAAGCAATCTGCTGTTCGAGCGTTTCATCTCCGAAGAGCGCGACGAACCCCCGGACATCGACGTGGATTTCGAGCACGAACGGCGCGAGGAAGTGCTGCAATACGTGTTCCGTCGATACGGCCGGGGCAGGGCGGCGCTCACTGCGGTTGCCAGTACCTACCACGGTGCGGGGGCCGTCCGGGATGTGGCGCGGGTCCTCGGTTTGCCGCCCGACCAGATCAACGCCCTGGCCGACTGTTTCAGCCGCTGGAGCGACAGCATGCCGCCCGCCGAACGCCTGCGCGAATGCGGTTTCGAACCCGACAGCCCGATCCTGCGGCGGGTACTGACGCTGACCGGCGAACTCATCGGCTTCCCCCGGCATCTGTCCCAGCACCCCGGCGGCTTTGTGATTTCCGAGCATCCGTTGGAAACCCTGGTGCCTGTGGAAAACGCCGCCATGGCGGACCGCACCATCATTCAGTGGGACAAGGACGACCTCGATCTGGTGGGCCTGCTCAAAGTCGATATCCTCGCCCTGGGCATGCTCAGCGCCCTGCGCCGGACATTCGATCTGGTCAGAGGTTATCGCGGTTACGACCTGACCCTTGCGACCATCCCCGCCGAGGACAAACCGACCTACGACATGATCACCCGCGCCGACACCATCGGCGTGTTCCAGATCGAGTCGCGGGCGCAGATGTCCATGCTGCCGCGCTTGAAACCCAACACCTTCTATGACCTGGTGATCGAGGTCGCCATCGTCCGCCCCGGGCCGATTCAGGGCGGCATGGTCCACCCGTATCTGCGCCGCAAGAACGGCGAAGAAGAGGTAACGTACCCGTCCGATGAACTGAAAGTGGTGTTCGAGCGCACATTGGGCGTGCCCCTGTTTCAGGAACAGGTCATGCAACTGGCGATCGTTGCTGCTGATTACTCCCCCGGCGAGGCGGATCAACTGAGACGTTCCATGGCCGCCTGGAAGCGCCACGGCGGTCTTGAGCCCCATCGCATCCGTCTCAGCGAGCGCATGAAGGAAAAGGGTTACCCGGACGAGTTTATCCAGCGCATTTTCGAGCAGATCAAGGGCTTCGGCAGTTACGGCTTCCCGGAGTCCCACGCCGCCAGTTTCGCCCTGCTGACCTACGCCAGTTGCTGGCTGAAATGCCACGAGCCGGCAGCCTTTACCTGCGCGCTGATCAACAGCTGGCCCATGGGTTTTTACAGCCCCGATCAATTGCTGCAGGACGCCCGCCGCCACCAGATCGACGTGCACCCGGTGGACGTGCGTTACAGCGACTGGGACTGTTCGCTCGAGCCGGTTGCCGGCCGCGAATACAACCAGAACCTGGCCATTCGCATGGGCCTGCGCATGATCAAGGGGTTCCGCCAGGAGGACGCCACGCGCATCGAACAGGCCCGTGGTGTCCGAGATTTCAAGGACGTGGCCGACCTGTGCATTCGCGCCGAACTGGACAACCGGGCCCGTGCTGCGCTGGCGGATTCCGGCGCGTTGCGCGGCCTGGTGGGACATCGTCATCGGGCGCGCTGGGAGATCGCCGGCGTCGAGATGCAACGGCCGTTGTTCGGCGACGACTGTTTTGGCGAAGAGGCCCAGGTCGCGCTGCCGCTGCCGAGTGTCGCCCAAGACCTTGCGGCGGATTACGACACCCTCGGCACCACACTCGGGCCGCACCCGCTGGCCTTGCTGCGCCATAAACTGGCGGCGAAGCGTTTTCGCAGTTCAAAGGATTTGCTGGATGAGGAGCACGGCCGAAGCTTCAGCGTTGCCGGGCTTGTCGTCGGTCGACAACGGCCCGGCACCGCCAGTGGCGTGACCTTTGTGACGCTGGAAGATGAACACGGAATGATCAACGTCGTGGTCTGGCGTGATCTGGCCGAGCGTCAACGCAAGGTGTTGGTGGGGTCGCAGTTGATGCAGGTGTTCGGCAAGTTCGAATTCCAGAAGGGCGTGCGTCACGTCATCGCCCAGCGATTGTTCGACCTCACGCCAATGCTCACCGGGCTTGATGTGCGCAGTCGGGATTTCAAGTGATGCGCAGGGAAACGTCGAACATGACGTGATTGCCGAGATGCCGGCGATAAACATTGTGGGAGTGAGCTTGCTCGCGAAAAGGGCCGTCCATCCGCAGAATCTTTGGCGACTGGAATGCTGTCTTCGTGAGCAAGCTCACTCCCACATGGACCGCATCTGCTGCGCGATACCGTGGCGTCTTGACGACGGGCAATCCCCCACAAAATGTTCACCTGCCCGATCCTGAGTTCGGGCGACGCGTTTCTCCGCGACTCAGATTTCCACCTTCACCGTCCGCCCGGTCTTGATCGATTCGATGGCGCAGTTGGCCAGATGCAAGGCTCTCAAACCGTCGCGGGCATTGGTGGGCAGGGATTCGTTGCCCCGCACCGCGTCGATGAACTGGTTCAGCTCGATGCGATACGAAGCGGCATAACGCTCGAGAAAGAAATTCTCCAGCGGCTCACGCACTTCGGTTTGCGTGGCGCTGTAGCTGCGCACGGTGCTCGGGCGATGGTTGTCGTTGAGGATCATCCCCTTGGAGCCGAACACTTCCAGGCGCTGGTCATAGCCGTACACGGCTTCGCGGCAGCAATTGATGTGGCACTGTTTTCCGGAGGCGGTGCGCAGCAGCACCATCACGCTGTCGTAGTCGTCGATTTGCGCCAGTGCGGGCTCCACCAGTCGGCTGGCGATGGCGATGACTTCGATGGGTTCTTCGCCGAGCAGCGTGCGCGCGGTGTCGAAATCATGGATGGTCATGTCGCGGAAGATGCCGCCGGAGTGGGTCAGGTATTCCACCGGCGCCAGACCCGGATCACGGCTGGTGATGACCACCTGGCGCACCTCGCCGATGTCCCCGCGAGCGATGGCCTTGCGCATCTGCAGGGTGTCGGGGTCGAAGCGGCGGTTGAAACCGAGCATCACTTTGCCGTTCAGGCGCTCGATCTCTTCCACCGCGCGGGCGGCTTTGGCGAAATCCAGATCAATGGGTTTCTCGCACAGCACCGGTTTGCCTAGCTTGACCGCCCGCAGCATCAGGTCGATGTGAGTGTCGGTGGGCGTGCCGATGACAATCGCATCCACATCGTCCCGGGCAATGGCTTCGGCGCAGTCATAGCCCGCGGCGCAGTCCAGCTTTCCGGCGAGGGTGTCAACCCCTTCGCGCCAGGGGTCAGCGATCACCGTGAGTTGCACGTTGGGATTGGCGGCCACGTTGGCGGCGTGAATGTTGGCGATACGGCCTGCGCCGAGGACAGCAATGCGTAGCATGGGGGGATCTCCGGGATTGTTGTTATGGGGTGATCGGCGTAACGGGTGCGGCTGCACATCAGTGCGTCAGGTTGAACGGCGTGACCACCTGCACGTGGGAAACGGGAATCGGCACCGCCTTCCACAGGCGATGAAACTGCAGGATGTGCAGAAACGCGTTGCGGGCGTCGACCTGCAGGTTGTGATCGATGATCGCGGCAATCTTTTCTTCCGCCAGCAGTTGGCGGTTTTCCTGATCGAGGTCGTGGCCGATGAACACCTCAAGGGGGCGATCCAGTGCGGCAAAGGCTTCGACGATCGCGCGGTTGCCGCCGCCGACGCTGTAAATGGCCTTGATCGACGGATTGTCCTGCAGCGCTCGAGTCACTTTCTCGAAAGTCGGCTCATGCACCCCGAACCCTCCGGTGACGTCGACGACGCGCAAATGCGCCGCACGGCTGCGCAGCCAGGTGCGGAAACCCATTTCTCGCTCTTCCTCGCCACGAAACAGCTCACTGCTGATCACCACGGCCACGTCCTGGGCGGCATCGTCCAGCCAGCGCGACATCAGGTACGCCGCGGTCTGCCCGGCAGTGCGATTGTCCATGCCGATGTAACCGATGCGCTCACTCTGGGGCAGATCGGAAACAAAGGTCACCACCGGCACACCCGCCGCCGTGGCCTGATTCACCGCTTCGTTGATCGGCAATTCATCCGCGGCCTTGATGATCAGGCCCTGACTGCCTTTTTCGACGCAGCGCAGAATCAGGTCGTGCATCTGCTGTGTGCCGATGGCTTGATACAGGTGAAAGCGCGGGAAGATCCGAAACGGCGCCAGACTGCCGAGCTGGGCGAGAATCGCCTCCTGCACCGCGTCGCTGAAGCGCTTGGGCGTGTGCAGGATGACGTCGATATGAAAGGTGCGGCCCACCGCAGGCCCGGATTTTTCCTGGGCTTCGAGTTCCTCGAGGGCTTGATGAATGCGGCGGTGGGTCTGGTAATGCACGCTGCCGCGCTGATGCAGGACGCGATCGACCGTCGCCTTGCTCACGCCGGCCTGAGTTGCAATCTGCTTGATGGAAAAACGTCTGGCGCGGTCGAGCATGTGAATCCCCTGAAGCCTCTCGATGAGGTCTTGTTGAGGTCGATTCGGGGCCTCGGTGAGGCTGTCGCAATGCTAGCCGCAGTTCTATTGCTTGTACAGATGGAAATTAAATTCCAAATCAGGGAGGTTCGTTAATCTCTGAAAGCCCTTGGCACGGGCTGTGCTGTGCTCAAATCCCTTAGAAGTCAATCACTCGCCAGGAGCACCCATGTTCAAAGACTATCCCGCTGCTTATCAGGTCAGCAAAGGCTCGGCGCTGCAGGTCGACACGGCGTTTTATCAACGCATCCGTGAGGCGCAGGACAGCCGCACCCTGGTCGAGCAGTTCGAAGTGCCGATCCGCACCGGGCGGGCGTGGAAGGTCAAGGCCGGGCAGGTGTTCCGTGTGACCACACCGGTGGGCCCGCAAGTGGGCGACTTCAATGTCTGGAGCGCCGATGACCCACGCGAACGCATGTGGGCCGCGCGCACCCGGCAATTGCAGGGCGCCCACGTCACGACACACGACCGTCTGTGGTCGAACCTGCCGTTCCTGCGGCCGATGGTCACCATCACCGACGATAGCCTCGCCAGCTATGGCATCGACGAACATGGCGGTCGGCTGCATGACCTGCTCGGCACCCGCTGCGATCCCTACGTCAACAAGATGCTCACCGGCGAAGACTTTCACCATCACTGCCATTCGAACCTGACCCGCGCCGTGTTGCCCCACGGCCTGACCGAATTCGACGTGCACGACGTGCTGAACATCTTCCAGTGCACCGGCTTGAATCACGACGATCTTTATTTCATGAAAGCCTGCCCTGCCAAACAGGGCGATTACCTTGAGTTCTTCGCCGAAATCGACCTTGCTTTGCGCGTTGTCAACGTGCCCCGGCGGCGACCTTTCATTGCCACTGTGGGGCCCGGATGCCCAGGATCCGCTGACCGTGTGCCGGCCGTTGAGCGTCGAAATCTACGACATTGATGCGGCGTTGCTCCAGGGCTGGGAGCAGCCTAAACGCGCGGCCTACAACGGTCTGCACGGGTTGAAGATCGACAAGGCTGACTGGGAGAACTGAGGCGGTATGGATGCTGGTTTCCGGTGCCAGACCCTGAGGGCCTGTCACTGTGGTCAGGCATCCCGCAACAAGTCGTGGGCGTTGAGCAGGCGCCAGGCGATCTCGGGGTTCTTTTCGAGGCCCCGGCGTATGGCCGCAGGGATCGCGGCGCGGGTCTTGCGGCACATGCCGGGCAATTCGGCGATGTCGATGACCATGCCGCGCATGCTGCGCACTTCATTGAAGCCGGGGGCGATGTCCAGGCGGATGCCGAGTTGCTCGAACATCCGCTGTTGCAGGCGCTGCAGATCTTCCAGGCTGGCGATATTTTCCAGTCGGTCGAGCAGGCGTTTCTCTTCCTGCCGGGTCAGGCGAAGGATGCGCACGTCCGCACCCTCCAGCTCCAACAGGCGGTCGCGGTCGCATTGACAAGCGCCGGGCGGGCAGGGCGAGCGGATCGGCAATGGGGAATTCATGGGCTCCGATCATAACCATGGGTGGAGGGGATTTATAGCTGTGGCACGGGCAATCGCGCCGAATACTTGAAGGGCTAATTTGGTAAGGCCAATAGCATAATTGTCTAATTGGTCTTGCCAATGGGCGGGCGGCTGTGTAGTTTTTTCCTGCAGCGCCGCACTTGTCATCGCCCAAGCCACTGCAACTGCGGCCCGCGCTTCCAGAATCCATTCACCACCTCACAACAACAAGATCACTGCCCGGTAACCTGCGGCTCTGGCCGTTTCAGCGACGCCGGCGTGCCTGGTCTGGAGAGAGAAGATGCTCACCGTCGTCTGCGAAAAACCCGGTTCCCTGCTGGCCCTCGACCGTCCGAAACCCGAACGCGCACCCGGCGAGACGCTGGTTCGCATCAAGCGGGTCGGGGTTTGCGGCACTGATCTACACATCTTCAACGGCAACCAGCCGTTCCTTGAATACCCCCGGGTCATGGGCCACGAATTTTCCGGCATCGTCGAGCAAAGCGAGGCGGGCAGCGGGCTTGAGCCCGGCGACGTGGTGTACGTGATGCCGTACCTGTCCTGTGGCGACTGCATCGCCTGCCGTCAGGGCAAGACCAATTGCTGCGTGCGCATTCAAGTGCTGGGCGTCCACCGCGACGGCGCGTTCACTGAATACCTGAGCCTGCCCCACGGCTTCGTACTCAAGGCCGACGGCGTGACGCTGGATCAGGCAGCCATGATCGAGTTTCTGTCCATTGGCGCCCACGCGGTGCGTCGTTCGGACGTGCAATCCGGCCAGCGAGCGCTGGTGGTCGGCACTGGCCCGATCGGCATGGCGGTGGCGATTTTCTCCCGCCTGCGTGGGGCGAAAGTCACTGTGCTCGACACCCGCGAGGACCGCCTGACGTTCTGCAAGCAGCACCTGCAGATCGATTCGGCCGTGCTGATCGGCGCAGACGACAAACAGCAACTGGAGCAAGTGACCCAGGGCGAGTTTTTCAATGTGGTGTACGACGCCACCGGCAACGCCAAGGCCATGGAGCGCGGTTTCGAGTTCATTGCCCACGGTGGCAAATACGTGCTGGTGTCCATCGTTCGCGACACCATCAGCTTCTCCGACCCTGAATTTCACAAGCGCGAAGCGACCCTGATGGGCAGTCGCAACGCCACCGTCGAAGACTTCCGCTACGTCGAGCAATGCCTGCGCGACGGCCTGATCCCCGACGCAGCGCTCAACACCCACCGCATGGCCCTGAGCGAAGTGACCGAACGCTTCACCACGCTGCTCGACCCTGCCCAGCGGGTCGTCAAAGCCATCGTCGAATGCTAGGAGGCGCGGCCATGCACGCGACCCCGTTCACCCCCATTCTTCAGTTCGGCACCAGCCGTTTTCTTCAGGCCCATGCTGACCTGTTCATTTCCCAGGCCCTGGAGAAGGGCGAAGCGCTGGGCAGAATCACCGTCGTGCAAACCACCGGCAGCGCCGACAGCGCCCAGCGAGTTGCGGCGTTGGCCGGTGGCACGGGTTATCCGGTGCGCATTCAGGGCGCGGAAAACGGTCGCACGGTGGATGAAGAGCATTGGTCCACATCGATTGCCGGCGCGCTGCAAGCC
>NZ_JASCOY010000113.1:0-14030 GCF_029960075.1 Pseudomonas sp. PS02290 | reverse complement strand
ACTTGGGTGCAGGCTGAACGCAGGTTTCGCGGAGTGGGCCGAGCGGCATGGATGCCGCGAGAGCCGCCCCCCGCCATGGATGGCGGATGGCGGCGGGCCCACGGAGCGGGACCGGAGTGAAGGAACCCCGAGGTACGAGGGGCCAAACCAGGAGCAAGCCCCCTTGGTTACTTGGGGGGCTTTTTCCAAGTAACTCGCCGAAGGCGAAACAGTCTGCCCCCAGGCAGACGCTTGTGATCTTGGCCTTACAAAAGCAAAGCGCCGACCAGGCCACTCAGGACCCCGACCAGCATGGTCAACACCCCAACGGTCACCAGCACCTTGGCGTCGAAAGACTTACGCAGCATCAGCAGCGACGGCAGGCTCACGCTCGGCAGGGTCATCAGCAACGCCACCGCCGGCGCAGTGCCCAGGCCCAACGTCAGCAGCGTCTGCACAATCGGGATTTCGGCGGCGGTCGGGATCACAAACAACGTGCCGACAATCGCCAGAGGCACCAGCCACAACAGGCTGTTGCCCATCGCGCCGTCGACGTGAGGGAACAGCCACACCCGCGCGGCGCCGAGGATCAGCACGGCGATGACGTAGATCGGGATGGTGGTCCAGAACAACTGCCAGAGCGTCTTGCCCCAACGCACCAGCAGGCTGCCTTCCTCCGGCGTCTCGGCGTTGGCCACCGCTTCCAGCGCCTGTTCAGGCACCACTTCCGGGCGCGAGATGCGTTGCGCCACCAGCGAAACACCGATCACTAAAACAAGGCCCGCCACCAGTCGCAGCGCCGTAAAGCCCCAGCCCAGCACGAAGCCCATGAACACCAGCGTGGCCGGGTTGAGCACCGGGTTGGCGATCCAGAAGGCCAGCGCCGCGCCCACCGACACGTTCTGCTTGCGCAGGCCCGCAGCCACCGGCGCCGCGCAGCAGCTGCACATCATGCCGGGCAGGGCGAACAGGCCGCCGCGAAGGGTGGAGCCGAGTCCGGCGCGGCCGAACATTTTCAGCAGCCAGTCACGGGGAATCAGCACCTGCACCAGCGAGCCGAGAATCACTGCCAGCACCGCGGCTTTCCAGATCGCCAGAAAGTACACCTGAGCGTACGCCAGTGCGGCGGCCCACGGCGTGGCCGGGTTGTCGTTGATGATCGAGCCGCCGATGTTATGGGTGTCGGCCGCGATGAAGGACTTCAGGTAATACGGCGACCACTTGACGTAGTACAAGCCGATGGCAGCCACCAGCAGGAACGCCAGGGGTTTCCACCAGAACGACCAGCCGCGGCGTTCGGAGGTGAGCGGGAGGGCAGTCATGACAGGCACCAGAGCAGGAAATCGAGGGGGCGCGATGATACGCCGTGGCCGGGCATTATAGTAGGTGTCACAAGGTATGTCGGCTCACGCCCGTCCGCCGAAATCCAGCCCGGACGCACGCAGCAGTTCCTGGGTGTAGGGCTGGCGCGGATGGCTGAAAATCTCCCGCGCCACCCCTTGCTCGACCACTTTGCCGTCCCTGATCACCAGCACGTCGTGGGCCAAGGCGTGAACCACCGCCAGGTCGTGGCTGATGAACAGATAACTGAGGCCGTGACGGATCTGCAAATCCCGCAGCAGCGCAATGATCTGTTTTTGCACGGTGCGATCCAGCGCCGAGGTGGGTTCGTCGAGCAGAATCAGCTCCGGTTCCAGCACCAGCGCCCGGGCAATGGCCACCCGCTGGCGTTGACCGCCGGAGAATTCGTGGGGGTAGCGATGGCGGCTGTCCGGGTCGAGGCCGACTTCGCCGAGCACGCGGATGACCGTATGTTCACGCTCGGCCGGGGTGCCGATGCCGTGGGTCAGCAGCCCTTCGGCGATGATCTGCTGCACCGTCATGCGCGGACTCAAACTGCCGAACGGGTCCTGAAACACCACCTGGATGCGCTTGCGCAATGGCCGCATCAACTGCTGGCTGCGCAGGCTCAGCTCCTTGTTGGCGAAGCGGATGCTGCCTTCGGAATCGATCAGCCGCAGGATCGCCTGACCCAGGGTCGATTTGCCCGAGCCGGATTCGCCGACGATCCCCAGGGTCTGGCCTTTCAACAGCTCGAAACTCACCCCGTCCACCGCCTTGATGTACTGCCGCTCGCGCCGCAATAAAGGTTTGGGCAATGGAAACCAGACTTTCAGCGCGTCCACCGACAGCAGCGTCTGGGTGTGCTCGCCGGGCACCGGTTCGCCGTCGGGTTCGGCGTTGATCAGCAGGCGGCTGTAGGGGTGTTGCGGAGTGGCGAACAGCGTCTGGCAGTCGGCCTGTTCGACGATCTCGCCGGCGCGCATCACGCAGACCCGCTGGGCAACGCGCCGCACCAGATTGAGGTCGTGGCTGATCAGCAGCAGCGACATGCCCAGCCGCTGTTGCAGGGATTTGAGCAGTTCGAGAATCTTCAGCTGCACCGTGACGTCCAGCGCGGTGGTCGGCTCGTCGGCGATCAGCAGCTCGGGTTCGTTGGCCAGGGCCATGGCGATCATCACCCGCTGGCGTTGGCCGCCGGACAGTTGATGGGGCAGGGCCTTGAGCCGCTGCGGCGGGTTTTGAATCCCCACCAGAGCGAGCAATTCCAGGGTGCGCTCGCGGGCGGCCTTGCCCTTGAGGCCCTTGTGCATGGCGAGGATTTCGCCGATCTGTTTTTCCACGGTGTGCAACGGGTTCAGCGAGGTCATCGGCTCCTGAAAGATCATGGCGATGCGGTTGCCGCGCAGGCCCCGAAGTTCTTTGTCGCTCGCGTGTAACAGATCGACGCCCTTGTAGCGAATGCTGCCCTGTGTGCTGACGGACTTTGCCGGCAGCAGGCGCAGGATCGAGTGCGCGGTCACCGACTTGCCCGAGCCGGACTCGCCGACGAGCGCCAGACACTCGCCGGGCTGGATGTCGAGGTCGATGCCGTGCACCACTTCGGCACCGTTGAAGGCCACGCGCAGGTTGCGGATCTGGATCAGAGGTTCATTCATGGCAGCGCTCATGTGCGGGGGTCGAAAGCGTCACGGCAGGCTTCGCCGATAAACACCAGTAGCGTGAGGATCAGTGCCAGGGCGCAGAACGCCGTGACGCCGAGCCACGGCGCCTGCAAGTTGCGTTTGGCCTGGCCGATCAGCTCGCCGAGGGAGGCGCTTTCGGCGGGCATGCCGAAGCCGAGGAAATCCAGCGCGGTCAGTGTGGCGATGGCGCCGGTGACGATGAACGGCAGGTAGGTGAGGGTGCTGGTCATGGCGTTGGGCAGAATGTGCCGCCACATCAAGGCGCCGTCGCTGAGGCCCAGGGCGCGGGCGGCTTTGACGTATTCCAGATTGCGCCCCCGGAGGAACTCGGCGCGGACCACGTCGACCAGCGCCAACCAGGAAAACAGCGACATGATCCCCAGCAGCCACCAGAAATCCGGCTCGACGAAACCCGACAGGATGATCAGCAGGTACAGCACCGGCAGCCCCGACCAGACTTCCTGCAAGCGCTGGCCGATCAAATCCGCCAGCCCGCCGTAATAGCCCTGAATCGCGCCGGCGAACACGCCGATCACCGTGCTGATGGCGGTCAGCGCCAGCGCAAACAGAATCGATACGCGGGTGCCGAACAACACCCGCGCCATGACGTCCCGGGCCTGATCGTCGGTGCCCAGCCAGTTGCGCGCGCTGGGTGGGCTGGGTGAGGGCTCGCGCAGTTCGTAATTGACCGTGTCGTAGCTGAACGGAATGGGCGCGAAGAGCATCCAGCCGCCCTTGTCGGCAATCAGTTTGCGCACGTAATCGCTGGAATAGTCCGGCTCGAAAGGCAACTCGCCGCCGAAGTCGGTTTCCAGGTATTGATGCACGGCCGGGAAGTACAGGTCGCCCTGATAGCGGACGATCAGCGGCTTGTCGTTGGCGATCAGTTCGCCGCAGAGGCAGATGACCAACAGCGCCACGAACAGCCACAGCGACCACCAGCCACGCCGGTTGGCCTTGAAGTTGGCGATGCGGCGCCGGTTTTGCGGGGAAAACTCGAACATCAGGCGCTCCTCGCGGAAAAGTCGATGCGCGGGTCGACCAGGGTGTAGCACAGGTCGCCCACCAGCTTGATCAACAGGCCGAACAGGGTGAACAAAAACAGCGTACCGAACACCACCGGGTAATCCCGGGACACCGCTGCTTCGTAGCTCATGCGGCCGATGCCATCGAGGCCGAAGATGGTTTCGATCAGCAGTGAGCCGGCGAAGAACACCTCGATCAGCGCCTGGGGAATGCCCGCCACCACCAGCAACATGGCGTTGCGGAACACGTGTCCGTAGAGCACGCGCTGCTCGCTGAGGCCCTTGGCCCGGGCGGTGACCACGTACTGGCGGCCGATCTCGTTGAGGAAGCTGTTTTTGGTGAGGATGGTCAGGGTCGCGAAGCCGCCGATGACCAGCGCGCTGACCGGCAGTACCAGATGCCACAGGTAGTCGCGCAGCTTGCCCAGTGGCGAGAGGCTGTCGAAGTCGTCCGAGAACAGACCCTGGGCCGGAAACCAGCTCCAGTAGCTGCCGCCGGCGAATACCACGATCAGCAGAATGGCGAACAGAAACGCCGGGATGGCGTAGCCGATGATGATCACCGTGCTGCTCCAGACATCAAAGCGGCTGCCATGCAGCACGGCCTTTCGGATGCCCAGCGGGATCGAAATCAGGTAGGTGATCAGCGTCGCCCAGAGCCCGAGGGACAGGGTCACCGGCAGCTTTTGCAGAATCAGCCCGGTCACCGTGGCGCCGCGAAAAAAGCTGCTGCCGAAGTCCAGCTGCGCGTAATGGGTGAGCATCAGCCACAGGCGCTCGTGCAGCGGCTTGTCGAACCCGTATTGGTGCTTGATCGCTTCGACCAGCTCCGGGTCCAGCCCTTGAGCGCCTCGGCTGATCCCGCCGGTCGCCGCGACTTCGCCACCGCCGCCACCAATGCCGCCCGTTGGGCCCATGCCCTGAACCCGGGCGATGGCTTGCTCGACGGGACCGCCCGGCGCGGCCTGCACGATGAGGAAATTGACCACCAGAATGCACAGCAGCGTGGGAATGATCAGCGCCAACCGGCGCAGGGTGTAGGCGAACATGTCACTGGCCCTCCGTTATCGGTGCAGCATGGGTATTCGCGACGCTGCTTTGGGGCGCCAGACGCGCAGCCATCTGTGCATCGGTTAGCGGCACGCGGCTGACTTCCCACCAGCTTTCCAGGCCGACGTCGTAGACCGGCTCGATCGCCGGCCGGCCAAACCGGTTGGCAAACACCACCGGTGTGCCTTGGGAGTAGTAATTCGGAATCATGTAGAAACCCCAGAGCAGGACCCGATCCAGCGCCCGCGCGTAATGCAGCATGTCGTTGCGGTTGTTGGCCGCGACCAGGCCGTCGATAAGGCGATCCACCGCCGGATTGCGCAGCACCATCGCGTTGGAACTGCCAACCTGGCGGGCGCTTTGCGAGCCGAACAGGTTGTACAGCTCACGGCCGGGGGAGAGGATCGGATTGCCGTTGGCGGGCAGCGTGACCACGATCATGTCGTAGTCCCGGGCATTCAATCGGTTCATGTATTGCGCCGAGTCCACGCGACGAAAATTCAGGGTGATGCCGATCTGCGCCAGCACGCGCTTGTATGGCAGCACCAGCCGCTCGAAACCGCCCTGGCCATCGAGGAAGGAAAACTCCAGCGGCTGTCCGTCGGCGTTCACCAGTCGGTTGTTCTTCGGGTGCCAGCCGGCGTCGGCCAGCAGCTTGAGGGCCTTGAGCTGTTTGTCGCGGATGTAACCGCTGCCGTCGGTCTTCGGTGCGCGCCAGACCTGATCGAAGACTTCGTCCGGGATCTGCCCGCGCAGGGGCTCGAGAAGGCTCAGCTCTTGCGCGTCGGGCAGCTCGGTCGCGGCCATTTCGCTCTTCGGGAAGTAGGTTTGTTCGCGCACATAGAAGTTGCGCATGATCTGGCCGTTGACCCACTCGAAATCCCAGAGCATGGCCAGGGCTTCGCGCACCCGGCGGTCCTGGAACATCGGTTTGTCGAGATTGAACACGAAGCCCTGACCGGCCACCGGGCGGCGCTTGGCCAGAATGGTCTTCTGCAGACGGCCGTCCTGCAGGCTCGGCGCGGTGTAGCCAACGACGTAGCCGGCCGAGGAGAACTCGCGGTTGTAATCGAAGTTGCCGGCCTGGACCAACTGACGGGCCACGTCGACATCGCCATAGAAATTCACCGTCAGCGCGTCGAAGTTGTACAGCCCACGGCTGACCGGCAGGTCTTTGCCCCACCAGTCCTTGACCCGCTCGAAGCTGACACTGCGCCCGGCGTCGACCCGCGAGACCCGATACGGCCCGCTACCCAGCGGCGGTTCGAAGCCGCCGCCCTTGGTGAAGTCGCGGGTCTTCCACCAGTGCTCGGGCAGGATGCGCAGGCTGGCGAGGTCCAGCGCCAGGGTGCGGTTGGTGCCGGTTTTGAAATCGAAACGGATCTGCCCCGGCGCTTCGATGACCGCGTCCTTGACGTCGGCGTACAGCGGCCGATAGCTGAAGCTGCCCTGGGTGATCAGCGTCTGCCAGGTGTAGCGCACGTCTTCCGCGGTGATCGGCGTGCCGTCATCGAAACGCGCCTGGGGGTTCAGGTAGAAGCGCACCCACAGATTGTCGGGGTCGCGTTCCATTTTTTCGGCGACCAGCCCGTACACCGTGTAGGGCTCGTCCAGTGAGCGATAGGCCAGTGGCGCATACACCCACGTGTCGATCTGGCTCACGGAAATGCCTTGATCGACGTATGGCGTGAGGTAGTTGAACTGGCCGATCTCCTCGGACGCGCGGCTCATGGAACCGCCTTTGGGCGCGTCAGGGTCGACGTAATCGAAGTGCTGGAAATCAGCGGGGTATTTCGGCGCTTCGCCATAGACGGTCAGCGCGTGCACCGGCGCGGCAAAGGCCTGGGGAATGCCCAGCATCAGCGAGCTACAGAACAGCACCGAGTACAGCAATGCCACGCCCGGTAAACGGCGCGGCAATGAAAAGGGGGTGGCAGACATGCGGACAATCCTTGTGAGCAGCCCGACGCGCCGCAGGAATGGCGCGTCGGGGACTAGCGCTTAGAAGTGATACGTCGCCCGCGCAAACAGCGTGCGGCCCAGTGGGTCGGCGTAACGAGGGTCATAGCCGGACTGGAAGTTGTAGGCCTGGTTGGTGAACGGCGGGTCGCGGTCGAACAGGTTGCGCACGCCGGCATCGACGTCCAGCACCTTCTCGAAGGTGTGCCCCACCGACAGGTCCCACAGCGAGTACGACGGCACGGTGCCGTTGGTGCTGCGGTCGTAGTCGTTGTAGCCGCTGGTGAAGCGGTTGGTCAGGGAGGCACGGCTGTCGCCGAGGGTCCAGCTGCCGATCAGCACGTGTTTCCAGCGCGCGATCACGCCATCACCCTGGAAGTCGCCGACCTTGTCGGTGTACGGACCGTCGATGATGTTCTGGAAGTCGTAGCGATTGACGTACGTCCCGGTCAGCCCCAGACCGAACTGGCCATACGGCGTGTTCGGGAAGCGGTAGTCCAGGGTCACGTCGACACCGTTGGTCTTGACGATGCCCAGGTTGGAGTTGCCGGTGACGATGTTGGCGATGGAGCCATCGGCGTTGCGGATGATGCGGTCGCCATACAGATCCGACTGGTCGAACACGGTGGATTCAGGAAACGACTGGATCTGATTGGAGATGTGAATCCACCAGAAATCCAGGCCCATGGAGAGGTTGTTCATCGGTTGATAAACGAAGCCCAGGGTCACGTTGCGGGCTTTCTCCGGGGACAGGCTCGCGTTGCCGCCGCTGCGGTTGAGGAACTGCTGATTACAGTCACGACCGGCCTGGCCGCCCGGCTGCACGGTCCCGCCGGCGCACAGCGTCGGGTCATCGTAATAACCCTGGCTGTAGGCCAGACTTTGCGGGGCATACAGCTCGTACAGCGACGGCGCACGGAAACCTTCGCTGTACGCGCCGCGCATCACCAGCTCTTTGAACGGCTGGAAGCGGAACGAGTATTTCGGGTTGGTGGTGCTGCCGAAGTCGCTGTATTTGTCGTGGCGCACGGCAGCGGTCAGTTCCAGGCTGTCGATGACGGGAACGTTCAGTTCGGCGTACTCGGCCTTGACGGTACGATCGCCGGACACCGAGCCTGCCGAGTCCAGGCCCAGGCTGTTGATGTCGTCAACGAAGTCCTCGTAATCCTGGTGCAGTTTTTCCTTGCGGTATTCGCCGCCCAGGGCCAGGCCGGATTCGCCGGCACCGAACCAGTTGCCGATCTCGCGGCTGATGCGCCCGTCCACCCCGTAGACACGGCCGACGGCGGTGGAGTATTCGCCGTGGTACGCGGCGTCGTCGATGAACTGCTGACCCGCCGCCGATTGCGGGCCGAACGGGTTGAGCAGACCGCTGGCCAGGCCGGCCTTGAGGGCGGAGTCACTGACGTAGCCCGAGGTCACGCTGGAAACGACCTTGCTCTGGTTGTAGTTGGCGCCGAGGTTGTAATCCCAGCCGCCGACGGTGCCGTCGAAGGTCAGCAGCAGGCGCTGGTTGGTGTTCTGGTCCTTGCTGCCACGGGGGCCGGCGGCCGTCTCACGCCAGGCGGTGTCCACCGGCTGGGTAGGGTCGAGGGCGAAGTTGTTCGGCCCGGGCGTAATGCCGTTGCCCGGGTAGTAGGGCGAAGACGGGTCGATGCTCAGGCCGGTCAGTGGCGCGGGGCCGATGCTGGTGGCGTTGTTGTTGCGGGCAAAGAAGTATTCGAGGCTGACGTTGTGATCTTCCGCCAGCTTGCCGGTGGCGCGGCCGAAGAACGAGGTCTTCTCGGTCTGCGGCACCAGGTCGATGTAATCGCGGGTGCTGAACCGGCACAGCCCGTTCACGCTCACCAAGCCCGGTCCTGCGCAGTTCGGTGCGAGGGGGTTGCTGCTGTTGTTGCCCTGATAGTAGTTGCCAGGGTAGGCCGTGCCGGAGGTCTGGTTGAGGCCACGGCCCGGGACGTAATCCTTGTCGAAAGAGCGGTCGTTGGCGTCGAGGTTCTGCTGCTTGTTGTAGTTGAACACGCCCATGACGTTGAAGCGGTCTTCGTCCAGATCGCCGAAACCCCAGCTGGCACTGACGTCCTTGCTGGCGCCGCCACCGCTGGCCGTCGGGGTGTCGCCGCCGAGGCTCAGGGTGCCGTCGGTCAGCGACTTCTTGGTGATGAAGTTGATCACGCCGCCGATGGCGTCGGTGCCGTACAGCGCCGAGGCACCGTCGCGCAGCACTTCGATGCGGTCGATGGCGGCGAACGGAATCATGTTCAGGTCAATGGCGCTGCCGTTGGGCGTGCCGACGCCGGACAAGGCGTTGTTGGCCAGACGGCGGCCGTTGAGCAGGATCAGGGTTTTGTTGGCGCCGATGCCGCGCATGTCGGCATAGGAGGCACCGCCGGTGGACGCGCCGACCGAGCCTGCGCTGTTCATCATCGACTGGCTGCCAGTGATGCGCTGGACCATCTGTTCGGTGGTGGTCACGCCCTGTTTCTTTAGCTCGTCGGCGCGCAGGATGGTCACCGGCACAGCGGTTTCCGCGTCGGCCCGGCGCACGGCCGAACCGGTCACTTCCACCCGTTTGAGCTGCGTGGTCGCCGGCGCAGCAGCCACCGCCGCCGCGGGGACAGCGGCTTCACTGCCAGGTGCGGCATCGGCGGCGCTGTCCGTGCTGTCGGCGCCATAGGCCGGGCTCATGCCAACCGCCAGTGCGCAGATCAGCGCACGGGGGTGGCGTTGTACGGCAACAACAAGGGGCTTGAGGGTAAAACCAGGAAAGCTCATCAGCATGGTAGTTTCCGACTTATTCCAGATGTTATTGAAATGGCCTTGTGAGCCCTCGTTGCTCCGAGGCGGTTGTAGCGCTCGGGAATTTCCTTATTTCAAGCAAGCCGCTCCCCTCCGGGGCAAAAACCCGGACGGCGGTGAATCGGGAGTAGGGTGCGCAGCGCCGCAGCGGGGTGCGGCGCCTGCTTCAGGTGCAGATCAGGTGCGGGTCATGTATCGATCATTTGGACGTCATCACTGAAATCTTGGTGATGCCCGAGCGCTCGATCGACGCCATCGCCTTGGCGACCTGGCCGTAGTTGACGTTGGTGTCGGCCTGCAATTGCACGCGCACCTCCGGGTCCTTGGCCTTGACGTCCTTGAGGCTGAGCTCCAGGGATTCCGGCGCGACTTCGGACTTGGCCAGGTAGAACTTGCCGTCCTGATCAACGCTGACCACCACTGGGTCTTTCTTGTCGGCGGCGGCGACGGCGTCGGTTTTCGGCAGGTTGACCTTGATCGCGTTGGTCATCAGCGGCGCGGTGACGATGAACACCACCAGCAGCACCAGCATCACGTCCACCAGCGGCGTGACGTTCATTTCGCTGAGCACCTCATCGCTGTCTTGAGTGGAGAACGACATCAGCTCGCCTCCCGCACAGTCTGGCT
Organism: Pseudomonas sp. PS02290; assembly: GCF_029960075.1. Taxonomy (NCBI): domain Bacteria; kingdom Pseudomonadati; phylum Pseudomonadota; class Gammaproteobacteria; order Pseudomonadales; family Pseudomonadaceae; genus Pseudomonas; species Pseudomonas sp. PS02290. The sequence goes on along the minus strand of NZ_JASCOY010000113.1, from coordinate 3,565 downwards.
GTGCTTGCTGGCGATGGCCTGACGGTTGATGGCGAAGGCGCTGCGCTGGGCGAGGGCGTCGAAGTCATGGGCGAAATCATCCATGTCGGCGACGGCGAGCTTGAGACGGCGCAGGAAGAAGTTGTAGATCAGCACCGCAGGGACCGCGACGGCAATGCCGACCCCGGTGGCAATCAGCGCGTGACCGATGGGGCCGGCCACGGTTTCCAGGCTCGCCGAACCGCTGGCGCCGATGCTTTGCAGCGCTTCCATGATCCCCCAGACCGTACCGAACAGGCCGATGAACGGCGCCGTGCTGCCGATACTGGCGAGGATGGCCTGACCGGCTTCAAGTGCGCGGCGTTCTTTCTGGATCTGCTGGCGCAGGTTGCGCTCCAGGCGGTCGGAGCGGTTGATGGTGTGGGCGAGCTGCTGCGTGTTGCGGGGTGTTTCGTCGACCGCCATGGCTTCGAAACCGCTGTTGGCGATCCGCGCCAGTGAGCCCGGATATTGGCTGGAGTGCTCGGCGGCGGTGAGCAGATCCGGTGCTGCCCAGAACGCTTTGGCGAACTGTTTGTTTTGGGTCTTTAAGCGCAAGTACTGTGCGGATTTGATCAGCAGCAGTCCCCAGCTCAGCACCGAAAACACCACCAGCGCCCAGAGTACGCCGGGGACAATCATCGAAGAGATCGATTCGTTCATGGTTACACCTCACCCGCTATATAAAGAGTTGTTGTTGATCGGCTGACCGGGTTCATTCGGGCAGCTTGAAGTCGATGGTTTGCGTCGCGAAGCCTTCTATCGGGGTGTCACCGCGCTTGGCCGGAATAAACTTCCAGTTGCGCACCGTCTCTACCGCCGCGTCGTCCAGCACCTGTTTGCCGCTGGATTTGGTCACCTCGACCGTGCCGGCGCGGCCGTTGGGCAGCACCTTGATGCGCAGGATCACGCGGCCTTCCATGCCTTTGCGCAGCGCCGCGCCGGGGTATTCCGGTGGCGGGTTGCCCAGGCTGGCGAGCCCGGAAATCGCCGCCGATTCCTTGACCGGGGCCGCAGCAGGCGCAGGTGGCGCGGGCGACGGTGATGGCGCGGCAGGCGCTGGCGGGCTCGGCGCAGCCGGTGCAGCAGGCGCAGGCGGTGTCGGCTTTTTCACCGGTTCGGGTTTCTTCACCGGCTTGGGCTTCTCGACCTTGGGTTTTTCCACCGGCTTCTCGACAGGCTTCTCCACCGGTTTGGGCAGCGGCTTGACCGCGTCGGGGTCCTCGACCGGTTGCTCCGGTTCAGGGGGCGGCGGGGGCGGTGGCGGCGGTTCAGGTGGAGGCGGCGGTGGCGGCGGCTCCGGGGTCGGCGGTGTCGGGCTGGTCAATTCCACCGTCATCTCGGGCACTTGCGGCGCAACTTCCGGGACGTCGGCTTTTGCAGTCTGCATATACCACCAGATAGCGCCGTGAATAAGGACCGAGGCGGCAATCAATATCAACACGTGCGTCCGGCTTAGTTCACCCGGGCGCGATGTGTTTTCCTTGAAAGGAATACGCGGCCAGGCCATGGACAGTGCGTCCGGCGCCGGGTCAGGTATGGCTTTCGTTTTTACCGCGTCATTCATTAAAGCTCCCTCGGGTGGTTGAAGGGCAATAAGGGTCCGTTCAAACAAGTCACCCTGTTTGAAGTTGACGTCCGTGCTTTCGCAAAGCACGAGGCCTGGGGAGCAGGTCGTTAAAGAACCACTCTTATAACTGCCGTTGCAGCGTGGGCTATGGAGACGACATTGCAGTTCCCTGATTTCTTGTTGAGTACGAAGAAGTACGTCTTTGTTTCAGAATGACTACGTAACGATCATCGCTATTGCAACCGCTATGCCAGTGCAGGGCTCTAGTCTGCTGTTTCCGGGCTGGGGCGGGTCGATGTCGCATTCCTGTAACTTTTTAGCGAATTTCGTCGAGTCTGGGTCAGTTCGCTCTGTAGAGGCAGGGTAAGTTGCTGAACCAAAAGGCGAACCTATCCACTCAGGTTCATCGCGTGTCTGCACGGTGACCTGTTCCGATTCAATCAGAAGTGCGCTGCACCAAACGTGATTAAGTGGGTGCAAGTTGGTGCGTGAGTGCTTACGTGATCATTGCGCTAAGTCCTTAAAGTGTGACTTGTCAGTCATGGTCTGAATGGTGTTTAACAGTGGCGCACACTTCCTGAAAATGATCACTGATCGTTTTTAGTGTGTGTGGATCAACAGCAATCCATCCTGCGCGATATTCAAAACGTTAAGTGAGCAGACGCATTTGTGCCGAAAAGAAACAATAAAAAGTGGCCGCCGGATCGCTGCAACAGCGACAGCCATGACGCAAAACAAATGTGGGGCACCGCAGCGAATTGACGCTGGGTTTCAGCCGGAGCGCTGAAGGGAGATAGGGCGAATGGCTGGCTCGCTGACGGAGGCGTGCAGCGGAGAAGGCAAGGCGCGGCGTGGGCGGATCGGGTGTGAAATGCGCATGTCTGGCACGAATCGAATTCCTTATCGACGGACGCCAGACTTCTGGTCGGCGTCCTGCACTGTTTCGGACGGGGTAGTGTCCGGTTCCTGCACACGGGTGCGTGGTGCGCACCGTTTGGCAGCGTAGACTCGCGGCAGCCGGGGCTGGACGCGAAGCGTTTCGTGGTACTGACGTTCCACAAGAGAAACACTAGAAAGAAGTGTGCCAAAACGTGTCCGCTTGTAACATTTCTGACGCAGTGTCCTTTCTGCGCGGCGTTCCGGCTGTCTATTCCGGGCCCATACGCGCGGTGTCATCGATTCTGGAGTGCATCCAATGAGCCACTTTTTCCCAGTTCGTCCGGGTTATCGCCAGCTTCGCGAGCGCTTCATTGCCGCAGCCACGGCGGCTGGCGCGCGGTTGAGTGAATACGCTCACCCGTTGTCGGGTCCTTTTGGCGAGCCGCTGGCCACGGACGTCGCCTGGCTGGGCGACCCGGATGCGCGGCGGGTGCTGGTGGCGCTGAGTGGCACCCATGGCGTCGAAGGCTATTACGGTTCCGACTGCCAGAGCCGCTGGCTCGAGGGTTTTGATCCACGCGCGCTGCCCGAGGGCGTTGCGGTCCTGATGATTCACCTGATCAACCCCTGGGGCACGGCGTGGATGCGCCGGGTCAACGAGGACAACCTCGATCAGAACCGCAACTACCTGGACTTTAATCAGCCGCTGCCGGACAACCGCGCCTACGCCGACGTCCACGGGATTTACGCCTGCGAGCAGTTGCGCGGGCCAAAGCGCGATCAGGCGGATGCGTTGTTTCAGGCAGCGATCGACGCGCGGGGTTGGGCAGGGCTGATGTCGGTGGTCGAGGCGGGGCAGTACGCATACCCCGATGGGCTGTTTTTCGGCGGCAGCGGGCCGAGCTGGTCCAATCGCACCCTGCGCAGCATCGTCGGGCGATACCTGCAGGACGCCGAGGTGGTGACCTGCTTCGACCTGCACACCGGCGCGGGAGATTACGGCCATCCCATGCTGATGAGCATCGTCGAGGCGGCCTACCCCGCGCTGGAGGATGCGAAAGCGTTGTTCGGACCGTGGCTGTTCACGCTGATCACCGG